>CAMLDH010000329.1 GCA_946478765.1 uncultured Oxalobacteraceae bacterium
GCGGTGGAGCGAGCAAGCTCAGTATGGATTCCCGCCTGCGCGGGAATGACGGGGACACTGACTGTCCGCTCTCAACCGTAAGCGCCCGCCCGCAACCGGCATGATGGATAAACAGTATGTCAAAATATTTTTGACGACCTGCTTAGCAGCGGCATATGCCAATACGCTGTTCAGATGTTTACTTTCAAGTAATTTATGGCAGGAAGTGGAAGCACGGAATAACACTAACTCTAATCGTTTTTCCCAAAAAAAAATCCCCGGTTCACCGGGGATTTTTTATTTCGCTTGATTCAGCTTAGGCTGGCTGAATGTTCGAAGCTTGCTTTCCCTTGGGGCCAGCAGTTACTTCAAAAGAAACGCGTTGGTTCTCTTGAAGAGATTTGAAGCCGCTCGACACGATCGCCGAGAAGTGAGCGAACAGATCTTCGCCACCATCGTCAGGAGTAATAAAGCCGAAGCCCTTCGAATCATTGAACCATTTTACGGTACCAGTTGCCATTACATTTCCTATTACAGTTTAAATTGGGCTTGCGCCCGGACATCGTGTTTGAAGCAAGAAAGAAATGACAGACTAACACTGCACCACTAGCTCGAATCTAAACGATCCCGAAATTATACCGGATAAAGTGAAAAAGCCAGACTCAATTATGCATATCCAATCAAACCGGGCGCGGCAAGCATTGTTTTCAACTTGCGATCCGGCTACAGGATCATCTTGTAGGTGTTGCGCCCTGCGGACTTGGCAAGACCTTGAAGTGGTCGATATCGAGGAACATGAGCCCCATCGGCTGCGCTGCACATTGGCTGCGGGAGATGGCGTCGTTTAATTTCTGATCAAAATAGTGCCGCGGGGAATTGGCCGAATGCGGTACTAGCATGGCTTCTGCACCAATCCGGCACGATTTACCGTACCGCCAGATCGTGAAAGCGGTATCGGGAAAGACTGCCGTGCTTCGATTACACTGCATGCTCGACAAATTTTAAACATGAATCCGTCATGCATGATCAGAGCATAGTCCGACCAAGCACCATCGCCTCCTACCTGCTCGCAGCGCTCGCCATATTCGTGATATTGCGGCAAGGGCTGGTAGGTGCGCTCTTCTCTGGCCTGCTGGTGTACGCGCTGGTGCACATGCTGTCGCCTTTGCTGGAAAAGAAAATCAGCGGGCCGCGGGCTCGCGTGGTGGCCGTGGCCGCGCTCGGCATCGTGGTGGTCACGGCGTTATCGCTGGCAATTTGGGGAATAGTATCGTTCTTTCAGAGCGATGCGGGCAATATGCAGGTGTTGCTGCAAAAATTGGCTGACATTATTGAAGCATCGCGCGGACAAATTCCGGTCTGGCTGAGAGAACATCTGCCCGACGATGCCGAAGCGTTGAGAGAGATGATTACCAGGTGGCTGCGCGAACATTCGATTGAAGCCAAGTCGCTCGGAGAGGAAGCCGGACGCAGTGCGGCGCATCTATTGATCGGCATGATTATCGGCGCAATGGTCGCGTTGCACGATACGGAGGCAGGCGCGCCCTACTTGCCGCTCGCCGCGGCATTGCGCGACCGCGTTGCGAATTTAAGCCATTCGTTCCAGCAAATCGCGTTTGCACAGGTGCGCATCGCGGCAATCAATGCGGCGCTGACCGCCATCTATATACTCGTTTTCCTGCCGCTCGCCGGCATCAAATTGCCGCTGTCGAAGAGTCTGGTCATCATCACCTTCGTCGCCGGTTTGCTGCCGGTGGTCGGAAATCTCATATCCAACTCGATCCTCGTGGTGGTAGCGCTGTCGCACTCATTGCACACTGCCGTGATCTCGCTACTGTTCATGATCGTTATTCACAAGCTCGAATATTTCCTGAATGCGCGCATCATCGGTTCGCATATCCAGGCGCGTGCATGGGAATTGCTGATCGCCATGCTGGTCATGGAATCGATATTCGGCTTACCGGGCGTGGTCGCGGCGCCGGTGCTGTATGCATACATCAAGAAGGAATTGATGACGCACAAACTGGTTTGACTGGGGGGTTGGCCTGAAGATGGGAAAAGGCGTGCGCAGCACAGCTGGCAGGCACACAGAATTACAGAAGATCAGGACAGGCGAATGGGATGGCGAGCCGATGGAAACGAGAATTTTCAGCACTAATGGAGCGCTTTGAAAGCGCTCCCCCGAATCGATGCACTGGCGTGTAGCCGCCTATTATTTATTGACTGCGTCCTTGAATGCTTTGCCGGCCGAGAATTTGACCGTCTTTGCGGCGGCGATCTTGATTTCTTCGCCAGTGCGCGGATTGCGGCCTGTACGCTCAGCGCGTGTGCCGGAGGCAAAGGTGCCGAATCCGACTAATTGCACCGAATCACCATTTGCAATTGCTTTAACTACATTATTGACAACAGAGTCGAGGGCGCGTTGCGCTGCCGCTTTTGACAAGTCGCAATCAGCTGCGATGGCATCGACGAGTTCAGTTTTGTTCATACAATCTCCTTAATGAAAAGATCTCGGATTCTAGCACTAGAGCAACTGGAGCACCAAAATTGTTATTGATATGGGGTCATTCCAGGATTGGCTTTGCAAAAGCCTTGCCATGGTGCAGACAACGCGTCCATCGACGCCCCCTCCTCACGCCTTAACTCAATCCTCAATCCGGATTTTTCCATTTGACGAGTACATGACGGACCGCTTTTTAAACAAAACGTTGCATATCATCGGCACAAGATTTTTGACCGAGGTCGCAAACAATCGCCGAGTCCAAGGTTGCCGGCGATCGCCAATGTCAACTGCGCGGACTGATTCGCCGCGAAGATATCGGCATCAGTGCTGTTGATTACAATAAATCGCGCAGCCGATAATAAAACATGCCAAGCACCAGCGCGGGCGTGCGCATCAATGCCCCGCCAGGAAACGGAAGATGCTTGATGCGCGAGAACAAGTCGAAGCGTTCTGCCTGGCCGGCGATTGCCTCCGCCACCAATTTCCCCGCCATGCCTGCCAGCGCCAGACCGTGCCCGGAAAAACCCTGCAGATAATAAATATTACTGCCCAAGCGCCCAAAATCCGGCGCTTTGTTCAACGTGATATCGACAAACCCGCCCCACGCATACGGTATCGATAAATCCGCCAGTTGCGGAAATACGCCCAGCATCTGTTTGCGCACGCGCGCAACCAGATTGCGCGGCGTCGAAGCGCTATAGCTGTCGCCTGCGCCAAACAACAAGCGGTGATCGGCGCTCAGACGAAAGTAATCGAGCACAAAATTGGTGTCGGATACCCCCGGCCGGCGCGGCATCAGCGCGTCGGCGCGCGCTTTGCCCATGGGTTCAGTGGCGATGATATAGGTGCCGACCGGCATGATGCGCCCCGTGAGTTCCGGCGCGACGTCGTCACCGTATTCACCGAGATAGACATTGCCGGCCAATACGACAAAACGGCAAGCGACCTCCCCTTGCGCCGTCTTGACCACCGGATTGCGGCCGCGTTCGACAAAATACGCCGCTGAATTTTCGTAAATCTGCACGCCGGCAGCGCGCGCGGCAGCGCCCAGGCCCAGGCAATATTTCAAAGGATGCACGTGGCCGGAATTAGGATCGAACACGCCCGAATGAAAGCGGCCGCTGGCGATCCAGTTACCGATATCGGCCGGCGCTATCGATTGCAGCGGGTAGCCATACACGCGCGTCATGTGGTGTGCCCACGCATCCAGCATCCGCGCTTTGCGGGCTTTCACCGCCACGCTCAGGTAACCGGGCGTGTAATCGCAATCGATTGCGTAGCGGTCGATCCGCTCCCGCAATAACCGCAAACCTTCCACCGAAATATCCCAGGCGCGGCGCGCATCTTCGATCGGAAATTGCTTTTCAATCGCGCCTTCGCCATCAGGACCGAAGCCGACGATCACCTGACCGCCATTTCTACCCGATGCGCCCCAGCCGATCCGCTGCGCCTCCAGCAATGCCACCGAATAACCCCGCGCGGCAAGCTCGATCGATGCCGATAAGCCCGCGTAACCGCCGCCGACCACGCATACATCTGCCATGATGCGCTGCGCCAGCGGCAAAGACGGCAGCGGCCGCACCACACTCGCTTCGTAGTACGAGTTCTCGATGACCCCAAGTTCTTTTTTCAGCAACATGGGGCATCCTTGCGACCGAATCCGGTGCTCTGGATTTCCATGATTAGGTGATTTCCGTGAATGAATATCCCATAGTCGTGGTGCAGACGGGATGCGATGCAAGGAGGGAGTGCTCCCTTGCAAGGGAGCACCGTTGCGCAGGCGTGGAGCAGTGCTCCACGAATTCCCTGCTCCACCGTGACGAGTGCCGTGTGGCGAGCCACACAAACGAGGAACAACGCAGCAGCGCGCCCGTATGCGCCGCGAAAATGGG
>CAMLDH010000330.1 GCA_946478765.1 uncultured Oxalobacteraceae bacterium
CGCACCATTGCGATCCACCGCAGCATTGGTGCGCAAGCGCACCCACCTCCTTTCTATTTTTCACGACACAAATAATTTTGCGTGATTGCTTAATTTATCTTTGAACTCTCGCGCATCATTCTGCTTATATCAAAATATAGGCGAATTTTTCTGATTTACTACCGACAGGGACTCTGTACTTGCGCTCTCGCGCGTGCGATTGATGCGGGCCATTATCCGAGGGGAATGCATAGCATGCAAAGAGCAATCATGGTTGTCGTGTTGACGATGGCAATGTCGGGAATTGCACCTACACTCGCCATCGGGGCGCCGGCCGCTGCCCGGACGCCGTCACCTGAAGACGCACTTGCCTATATTATCTGGCCCACCGATGGCACGGTCATTCACGGTGGAAAATTTTGGGTGCGCATGGGTCTGCGCAATATGGGCGTATGTCCGAAAGGGGTCAACATTCCTAATGTGGGCCACCATCATGTGCTGATCGATACCGAGCTGCCGCCAATGGATGAATCCATTCCTTCCGACAGGAACCATCTCCATTTTGGGGCGGGCGAGACCGAGGCGCGCATTGAGCTTCCACCAGGAAAACATACTTTGCAATTGCTGATGGGCGACCATGACCATGTACCCCACGATCCCCCTGTGTATTCGAAAAAGATTTCGATTGTCGTGCGATGAGGCATCGCTCTTGTCGTCACATTACGGGAAAACAGGGGGACACCATTCATGCATAAAGTATTCACGGCCGCAGCAATCCTTGTTGTTCTTTTCTCGAATACCGCATTCGCAGGCAGCACGCCGGCGCCTGCCAATGCCTACGTTTATATCGGCTGGCCGAACGACGGCCAGGTCATTTCCGCAGGCAAGCCGTTTCGCGTGTGGTTTGGCGCGCGCAATATGGGCGTGGCGCCGAAAGACGTCAAATTTCCCAACACAGGTCATCACCATTTATTGATCGATACCGACTTGCCGCCAGCGGATCAAGTGATCCCATCGGACAGGAATCATCTGCATTTCGGCGCGGGTGAAACAGAAACCATGCTGGAACTGCCGCCAGGAAAACATACCTTGCAATTGCTGATGGGCGACGACAAACATATTCCCCATGATCCACCCATCTATTCGAAAAAAATTACGATTACCGTCAAGTGACGCGTGTGCGCGTCATACCAATGTCAGCGCGCCGGAACTGACGATTTTGGTCAATGTCGAATATGGTCGAGCTCGCTGGATGGAGGGCTAGTAGTCCGTCATTCTTCAATTTTCAAGTTAAAAGAATCGTAGGATGGGTAGAGCGCAGCGAAACCCATCACGACAGTAACCATGACGCTGATGGGTTTCGCTGCGCTCTACCCATCCTACGGAGCAACATGAAAATTGAAGGTTGACGAACTACTAGGCGCATCGTAACGCGCCCGATTGTATAGGTGGCCTACCCGGATAACGGCGACCTGCTATTTTTCATCCGGCAAATTGTGCGACAGGCGGTGAGATGGAAAACACGGCAACTTTTGCCGAATCGGTCGGTGCGGTGACGGCATACCTGGAAGTCGCCGGGTCCGGCAAACGCAAGCCGATCGTATTTCCGCTCCATGATGAGGTTGTCATCGGCCGCGACCCGCAGGATTCCTTGGCGTCCGACAAGTTTCTCTGTATCCCGGAACATACCGTGAGCCGACGGCACGCGCGCATCAGACGTCGCGGCAATGCCTTTTTTCTGGAAGATCTCCATTCATTCAATGGAACCTTCGTTCAGGGCAACAGACTCAAGCCAGGCGCATGGCATCCTCTGCACGATGGCGACGAGCTGAATGTATCGTCTGCCCAGATCGTGTTCCACTCCTTGCTGGTGCCGGCGCGCGACAGCGTGCCAACCATCATTGCCAAGGCAATCGATGCGACCGAGTATGCGAAAACCATGCAACCGAATTCTGCTGCGGCCAGGGGCGATATGCAGCGGACGGTTCAGAAATTGCATGCGATGGCGCAGGTCAGTATCGCGCTCGGTGCGGTAACTGACCGCGCCACCTTGATCGAGAAGATAATGAATTTTATCTTCGACTTGTTTCCTCTGGCCGAGCGCGCCTTCATCCTCATGAAGAAAAATGAGGGCGAGGTCCCGACGCCGGTCGCCGCGCGCCGGCGCGACGGCACGATCGAGGATCCGGAGCGCGTCAGAATATCGCGCACGATTGTGAGTCAAGTGCTCGACAAGAAGCAATCGATACTGTCGGTCGACACCTTGTCCGATCGCCATTTCGGATCGCAGGAATCCATCGTTGCCCAGGCCATTCGCAGCGTCATGTGCGTACCGCTCCTGCTGGAGGGGGAATGTCTGGGCTTGATTCAGGTCGACACGTCATCGGACCCTTATGCATTCAAGGAACAGGACCTTGAGATGCTGACCGGCGTGTGCGCGGAAACCGCGGTTGCGCTGAAAAACTTCCAGCTGTATTCCGATATCGAGCGGCTGCTGGAAGGATTCGTGTGCGCATCGGTCCAGGCCATCGAGGAAAGGGATCCGGTGACCGCGGGCCATTCGTTCCGTGTTGCGGGTTACGCCGAGCATCTGGCCCAGGCGGTGGACCGGTCAGACGCACCCGAGTTGCGGCCCCTTGTCTTTACCAAAGAGCAGTTGCGCGAGATTCGCTATGCCGCGCTGCTGCACGATTTCGGCAAGGTGGGCGTGAGGGAGCATGTGCTGCGCAAGGAAAAAAAGCTCCATCATGCCGACATGCGCCTGCTGGAGCACCGGTTCAAGTATGTGCGGGCGTGCCTGGAGCGGCAAGCGTACCGGCAACTGACGGAATCGCACTTGCAACGCGAGTTGTCCATTGCGGTTTTCAGGGAAGAGAAGCGGAAAATCGATGAGCGCCTGCGCGAGGAATTCGCGCGCCTGGATAAATTTCTCGACACCATTCGGCGCGCGAACGAGCCTGCCATCTCGCACACCGAAGGCTTGCCTGAACTGCGAAGTGTGCTGGATTACGTGTATCACGATGCGGATGAAGTTGCGGTGCCGCTGCTGGACGACAGTGAGTTCGCGGCCTTGAGCGTTTGCAAAGGCTGCCTGACGCCGGAAGAGCGTCAACAGATTCAGGCGCACGTGGCGGATTCCTATTCCTTCTTGATTTTGATTCCGTGGACGCGCGACCTTGCCGGCGTGCCCGCCATCGCGCATGGCCATCACGAAAAACTGGATGGTTCGGGTTATCCCATGGGGTTGCGCGGCAGCCAGATCAGCATTCAAACGCGGATTTTGACCATTTGCGATATCTACGATGCGCTCACTGCCGGTGACCGTCCGTACAAGAAGGCAGTGCCGGTGAAACAGGCATTGGCGTTGATGTCGGCGGAATGCGAGGCAGGGTGTCTCGATGCCAGGTTGTTCAACGTGTTTGTCGATGCCAAGGTCTGGTCTTCTACAGGGAGTGTCATCAATGATTGATCCGCGCTATCGGCATTCCCATTCACATTCTCTTGCGAGGCGCTTTCTTTTGGCCGGTCTTTGCACCGCTTTTCTATGCAGCTGCGCCGACATCAGCATGCCCGATTACAAGCGCCCCGACGCCCCCTCAAAATCGTCATGGTCGAAACAGCCCGCAGCGGCCGTATCGGCAGCCGATACGATCACGCCAGATTGGTGGAAAGAATTCCATGATCCGTATCTGGATACGCTCGTGAACAAGGCCATCGCCGGAAACTTCGACGTCAAGATTCTTGCCGCGCGTATCAAGGCCGCCGCCGCCGAAATCGGCGAGGCGCGCGCGGGAGCGTTGCCGACCGTGGATATCGGCGCCGGCGCAAGCTTTCAAAAAAGCACAGGGCAGAAACTCTCGAAGGATTTCAATCTGGGTACGCAGGTCAATTGGGACATCGACGTGTGGGGCAAGGTGGAGAAGGGCGTTCAGGCCCAGACGGCCGAGTACCGCGCCTCCGAGGCAGACTGGCGCGCAGGCTACCTGACGCTCGTGTCCAATGTGTCGACCACGTATTTTCAGATTCTCCAGTTTGACGAGCAAATTGATCACCAACAACGCACCCTGGACAAGAGCAAACAGATATTGGTGACCTATGAAGCGATGTACCAGAATGGCCTGGTGCCGAACACGCGGGTGCTGCAACAGCGCGCCGAAATCAATCGGCTGACGAATGACTTGCTGGAACTGCGCAGGTCGCGCGACTTGGCGGACAACGCGCTGGCCACCTTGCTCGGCGTGCCGGCAGGGGAATTCAAGGTGCCGTTCGGCCATCTGCAGGAAAAAGTCCAGCTTCCGGCAGTCCCCGCGGGCCTGCCGTCTCAACTGCTCGAGCGCAGGCCCGATGTTAGATCGGAAGAGCGTCGTGTAGGGAAAGAGTGTAGATCTCGGTG
>CAMLDH010000331.1 GCA_946478765.1 uncultured Oxalobacteraceae bacterium
CGCTCTTCGCATCGATGATGGCGGCCTTGCGTTGCTCCGGCAGCGCGCGCCATGTGGTGCCCTTGCGGTTGATCAGGACATCCCATGCGACGTCCTTGAGCCAGGTGTCGATCAGATTCGGATGGATACCGGCCTTTTTGAAATCGTGAAAGACATAGGTGACCGCATGGACATCAAGCCAGGTACGCGCTTTTTTTACCTGGTCGCAATTGGGAATGCCATAAAGAATTGTCGTCATGCGTTTGGAGGCTTATACGTTCAGCGTAAATTCGGTAAAGGTGGCCCCGCCTTCGTCCTTCGGAGGCGCGGGTTCTTTCGGCATCGATTTGTCGGATTGTTCGTTGTTGATCAACCAGAACAGGTTGCTTGCCGAATCCGCGTGCGCCAACGCTTCTTCTTGCGTAACCACACCGTCTTTCATGAGCTGCAGCAATGCTTGCTCAAAGGTTTGCGAGCCCGGCGACAAACTGTTTTCGATTGCTTCCTTGATCTGGCCGATCTCGCCTTGCTCGATCAATTCCGATACATGCTTGGTGTTCAGCATGACCTCGACCGCTGCCCGGCGTCCGCCATCGATGGCGCCGACCAAGCGTTGCGAGACGATCGCCTTGAGCGTGACTGACAAGTCGGACAACAGCGATTGCCGATTTTCAATCGGATAAAAATTGATGACGCGGTTCAATGCCTGATAGCTGTTATTCGCATGCAAGGTTGCGACCACCAAGTGGCCCGACTGCGCATAGGCCAGTGCGGCCGCCATCGTTTCCTTGTCGCGTATTTCACCGATCAGGATGCAATCCGGCGCCTGGCGCAACGCGTTTCTGAGCGCCGCGTTCAAAGTGAGCGCATCGGTCCCTATTTCACGCTGGTTCACGATCGACTTCTTGTTCTCGAACAGGAATTCGATCGGGTCTTCCAGCGTCAGGATATGACCGGACTTCACAGCGTTGCGATGGTTGAGCATCGATGCAATCGTGGTGGACTTGCCCGAACCGGTTGCTCCGACTACCAGCAGCAAGCCGCGCTTTTCCATGATCAGCTCGGCCAGCACGGCTGGCACATGCAGGGACTCCATGGTTGGAATGTTGCTGGGAATGTAGCGCAACACCGCGGATATGCTGCCGCGTTGCCGGAATGCCGACAAACGGAAGCTGCCCACGCCCTGCACCGGAATCCCCATGTTGAGTTCGTTGTCGCGTTCCAGTTCCTGCAAGCGTGAAGCGGAGACCATCTCCGCGAGCAAGGCCAGAATGGTGGCGTTATCCATCTTTTGCTGGTTGATCGGAACCAGATGGCCGTTTACCTTCAGATGGATAGGTGAGTTGATCGCCAAGAACATGTCCGAGGCTTTCTTTTCCTTCATCAGCAGAAACAAACGGTCCATCACCATGCGGTTCTCCTACCTTCAACGGATAAATCGAGATTGAACAACTGCAATCTATCAAGCGTCGCGCAACAACTCGTTAATGCCGGTTTTGGCGCGTGTCTTCGCATCCACACGCTTGACGATCACCGCACAATACAAGCTGTACTTGCCGTCGGCGGACGGCAGATTGCCGGATACCACAACGGACCCGGCGGGAATGCGGCCATAGCTGACTTCGCCGGTCGCACGATCGTAAATCTTGGTCGATTGGCCGATGTATACGCCCATCGAGATAACGGAATTTTCTTCGACAATCACGCCTTCGACGATTTCGGAACGGGCGCCGATGAAGCAGTTGTCTTCGATGATGGTCGGATTCGCCTGCATCGGTTCCAGCACGCCGCCGATGCCGACACCGCCGGACAGATGGACATTCTTGCCGATCTGGGCGCAAGAACCAACCGTGGCCCATGCATCGACCATGGCACCTTCATCGACGTAGGCGCCGATATTGACGAAAGACGGCATCAGGACCACGTTCTTCCCGATGAAACTGCCGCGCCGCGCGATGGCGCCCGGCACCGCGCGGAACCCGCCTTTGGCGAAATCGTCCGCTGTGTAGTTGGCGAACTTGGTCGGCACCTTGTCGTAATACTGCACGTAATCGCCGGACGGCATCGCCACGTTGTCTTCCAGGCGGAAGGACAGCAGCACGGCCTTTTTAACCCATTGATTGACGACCCATTCGCCGCTGTCTTTTTGCGCCACGCGCAGCGATCCTTCGTTCAATTGTTCGAGGACGTGCGCGACCGCATCGCGCACTTCCGCCGGAGCGGCTTTGGGGGAGAAATTGGCGCGGTCTTCCCACGCTTGATCGATGATTTTTTGCAATTGTTGAGTCATTGGAAGTAGGTTTAAGAGTGAATGGAATTATTGTTTCGAGAGATTCTGTGTAAAGGCCACGATGCGATGTGCCGCTTCCAGGCATTCGCCGACTTCGGCCACCAGTGCCATGCGGATGCGGTCTTGGCCGGGATTGATGCCATGCGCATCGCGCGCGAGATAGCTGCCTGGCAATACCGTCACATTATATTCGGCATACAGGCGCTTCGCGTATTCCGTATCCGATAGGGCGGCGCGCTTGCCGACCTTGGCCCACAGGTAAAAACCGGCATCGGGCAATTGGACATCCAGTACTTCCTGTAGCAGTGGCGTAACCTGGTTAAATTTCGCAATGTATTTCGCGCGGTTTTCCAGCACATGCTGTTCGTCATTCCATGCGGCGATCGATGCGCTTTGAATCGATGGACTCATCGCGCTGCCGTGGTAAGTGCGGTACAGCAGGAATTTCTTGATAATTTCCGCGTCGCCTGCGACAAAACCGGAACGCATGCCCGGCACATTCGAGCGCTTGGACAGGCTGGAAAACGCGATCAGGCGCGGATAGCCGGTACGCCCCAGCTTGTGTGCCGCTTCCAGGCCGCCCAATGGCGCTTCCGTCTTGAAATAAATTTCGGAATAGCATTCATCGGCGGCGATCACGAACCCATAGCGGTCGGACAGGTCAAATAGTTCTTTCCAGTCCTCCAGCGACAGCACTGCACCGGTCGGATTGCCGGGTGAACAAAGATAAAGCAACTGTACACGCGGCCAGACATCGGCCGGAACGCTTCCGTAATCCGGCGCAAAGTTGTGCTCCGGGTCGGAATTGACAAAATAGGGTGTTGCGCCTGCCAGATAGGCGGCGCCTTCATAAATTTGGTAAAACGGGTTCGGACACATCACCAATGCGCCCGGCACCGGGTTAATGATGGTTTGCGCCAGCGCGAAAAGCGCTTCGCGCGATCCGTTGACCGGCAAAATCTGGGTTGCTGCATCGAATTTCGGCAAGTCGTAGCGCCGTTCCAGCCAGCCGGCGATGGTTGCGCGCAACGCCTCTGATCCGGCCGTCGTCGGATAACTGGCCAAGCCGCCCAAGTTATCAGCCACTGCTTTTTGGATGAATGTCGGCGTCGGATGTTTGGGTTCGCCGATGCCCAGGCTGATCGGCTTGAAATCGGCATTCGGGGTAATGCCTGAAAAAAGTTGTTTTAACTTTTCAAAAGGATAGGGTTGCAGCTTGTCGAGGAGTGGATTCACGTGGATAACAGAGTGTGGAAACGGTCAGAAAGCGGAAAAAGCAAGGAGGCAACATTATACCTTCCAGCATTGCAATTCGTCGTGCGATTACCGGGCCGGAAAAATGAGGATCGCGAGATATGGAATGATATGATAAGCCTCTTTCGCGAGGCGCTTCCCGCGTTGGTTTGCCAGTCTCATTTGTAGATTGGCATTTATTTTTTTTGCCTCCTTACGCCAAGAACAGTCGAGAACGTGCGCTTAACTTCCATTAAATTATCGGGATTCAAATCTTTCGTCGACCCCACGAATTTCCAGGTTCCGGGCCAATTGGTGGGGGTTGTCGGTCCCAACGGCTGCGGCAAGTCCAACATCATCGACGCTGTGCGCTGGGTTTTGGGGGAATCCAAGGCTTCCGAGCTGCGCGGCGAGTCGATGCAGGACGTGATTTTCAATGGCACCACCCATCGCAAACCGGCGGGCCGCTCGTCGGTCGAACTGGTATTCGACAATGCGGACGGCAAAGCCGCCGGCCAGTGGAATCAATACGCTGAAATCGCAGTCAAGCGCACGCTGACGCGCGATGGTACGTCGACTTATTACATCAACAATCAGGCGGTGCGCCGCCGCGATATCCAGGATATTTTCCTCGGCACCGGGCTGGGTCCACGCGCTTACGCGATCATAGGCCAAGGCATGATTTCGCGCATCATCGAAGCGCGGCCGGAAGAATTGCGGATTTTCCTGGAAGAAGCCGCCGGCGTATCGAAATACAAAGAACGGCGCCGGGAAACCGAAAATCGCCTGCACGATACGCGCGAAAATCTGGTGCGCGTCGAAGACATCTTGCGCGAACTGAATGCCAACCTCGA
>CAMLDH010000332.1 GCA_946478765.1 uncultured Oxalobacteraceae bacterium
CGGAGGATTTACCCCATCCCCCCTTGCAGGGCGCACACAGGCTTGCAAGCCTGTGCCGTTCCGCAAGCAGGCGACATGTCGCCTGAAACCCTTGCTCCACCCCTAGCCCTCCCCTTGAAAGGGAGGGAACACGTAGGCTCTCCGTCGCCTAAGTTACTGACTTCTGTGTAAGTTGATTACGGCAAGAAGGGTAACCGAGCCCCCTGCAATATCAACCGACCCACTTGCGGGCATTGCGGAACATGCGCATCCAAGGCGAATCCTCGCCCCAGGAGTCCGGATGCCACGACTGCGTCACCGTGCGGAAAACACGCTCCGCATGCGGCATCAGCACCGTGAAACGGCCATCCGGCGTCGTCACCGACGTAACGCCTTGCGGCGACCCGTTCGGGTTGTACGGATAGTTCTCAGTCACCTGCCCCTTGTTATCCACAAAGCGCATTGCAATGATCGCTTCGCTGATGTCGCCGGTTTGTGAAAAATCGGCAAAACCTTCGCCATGCGCGACCGCGATTGGCGTTTGCGACCCACTCATGCCCTGGAAGAAAATGGAAGGCGATTCTGCCACCTCAACCATCGCGAAACGCGCCTCCAGCCGCTCCGATTTATTGCGCGTGAATTTCGGCCACGCATGCGCGCCCGGGATGATCGATTTCAGGTTGCTCATCATCTGGCAACCGTTGCAAATACCGAGCGCAAAGGTGTCGTCGCGATTGAAAAAGACCGCGAATTGCTCGGCCAATTTAGCATTGAACAGGATTGTCTTGGCCCAGCCTTCGCCTGCCCCCAGCACGTCGCCGTAGGAGAAGCCGCCGACAGCAATGACGCCCTTGAAGTCGTCCAGTCTTGCACGACCCGCGATCAAATCGCTCATGTGGACATCGACCGCGGTGAAGCCCGACTTATGCATCACATAGGCTGTTTCCACATGCGAATTGACACCCTGCTCGCGCAGGATTGCCACCTTCGGTTTTGTGCCGAGCGACAGGAATGGCGCCGCTATGTCCTGCTGCGGATCGAACGTCAATTTCGGTGTAATGCCGGGGTCGGCGGCATCCAGGATGCGATCGTATTCCGCATCGGCGCACGCCGGGTTGTCGCGCAGGCGGGCGATGCGCCAACTGGTTTCACTCCACAGGCGTTGCAGGTCGATACGCGGCTGTTGGTAAATCACTTTGGCGTCGCGCGTGAATTCGATCACGTCGCGGTCGTTCAGTTTGCCGATGATGTGGCTGCAGGCGCCCAGATTGTACGAACGCAGTACGTTCATCACATCGGATTTCTGCTCGGCGCGCACCTGGATCACAGCGCCCAGTTCTTCATTGAACAAGGCGCGCAGCGTCATCTCGTTGCGGCGTTCCGCGACCTGGGCGGTCCAGTTCTTGGAATCGCCCCAATCGGCTGTGTGCTCGTTTTCCATCGTGAGGATGTCGAGATTGACCGACAAGCCGCTGTGGCCTGCAAAGGCCATTTCACACAAGGTCGCGTACAGGCCGCCATCGGAGCGGTCATGGTAGGCCAGCAGCCTTTGCTCTTTGTTGAGTTGCTGAATCGCTGCAAAGAAGCCTTTCAGGTCCTCTGCGCTATCGACATCGGGCGCATCGTTGCCGATTTGCTGCATTACCTGCGTCAGCGCCGATGCGCCCATACGATTCTTGCCGCGCCCTAAATCAATGAAGATCAACGCTGTCTCGCCCGCATCTTTTCTGATTTGCGGCGTCAACACCAAGCGCACGTCATGCACCGGTGCAAACGCCGACACGATCAACGATACCGGTGACGTTACCGATTTGCTGCCGGCATCGTCCTTCCAGGTCGTGCGCATCGACAACGAATCCTTGCCGACCGGGATGCTGATGCCCAAAGCCGGGCACAATTCCATGCCAATTGCCTTGACGGTATCGAACAATGCCGCGTCCTGCCCCGGCTGGCCGCATGCCGCCATCCAGTTGGCAGACAGCTTGATGTCGGAAATATCGGCAATCGGCGCCGCGGCAATGTTGGTGATCGATTCACCCACCGCCATGCGTCCGGATGCGGCGGCATTGATCACGGCAAGCGGTGTACGCTCGCCCATCGCCATCGCTTCGCCGAGATAGCCTTCAAAACTCATGGTCGTGACCGCACAATCCGCAACCGGCACCTGCCATGGGCCGACCATCTGATCGCGTACGCTGGTGGCACCCACGGTGCGGTCGCCAATGGTGATCAGGAAGGATTTGTCGGCGACCGTCGGCAAGCGCAACACGCGCTGCGCCACCTCGACCAGGTCCATGCCGGTCAGGTCGACTGCCGGCAATGCATTCTTCACGTGCGTGACATCGCGATGCATCTTGGGCGGTTTGCCGAGTAATACGTCCATCGGCATATCGACCGGATTGTTGCCATGCTCCGGGTCGACCACTTTCAGTTGACGCTCTTCCGTCGCGGTGCCGACCACGGCAAACAGGCAGCGCTCGCGTTCGCACATGTACTGGAACAAAGGCAGGCTCTCCGGCGCAATCGCCAGCACATAGCGCTCCTGCGATTCATTGCTCCAGATTTCTTTCGGCG
This sequence comes from uncultured Oxalobacteraceae bacterium, assembly GCA_946478765.1. The sequence continues at coordinate 2,554 of CAMLDH010000332.1, forward strand.
CCATGCCGCTTTCTTCCAGCGGCACCTTGCGCAAATCGAAAATCGCGCCGCGCTTCGCATCGTTCGTGATTTCAGGGAAGGCATTCGACAAGCCGCCCGCGCCGACATCATGGATCGACAGGATCGGATTGTGGTCGGCCATCGCCCAGCATGCATTGATCACTTCTTGCGCACGGCGTTCCATCTCCGGATTGCCGCGCTGTACCGAATCGAAATCGAGATCGGCCGTGTTGGCGCCGGTCGCCATTGATGACGCCGCACTGCCGCCCATGCCGATACGCATGCCGGGGCCGCCCAACTGGATCAGCAGGCTACCGACTGGCAGGTCGTTCTTTTTCGTGTGCATGGCGGAGATGTTGCCGATACCGCCGGCGATCATGATCGGCTTGTGATAGCCCTGCACCGTGCCGCCGACATTCTGCTCATAGGTACGGAAATACCCGCCCAGGATCGGCCGTCCGAATTCATTGTTGAATGCGGCGCCGCCGATCGGTCCCTCGATCATGATTTGCAATGGCGATGCGATACGATCCGGCTTGCCGTAAATCCCGGCTTGGCCATGCGATTGACGCTGCCCGACCGCTTCGGTCACATCACGCGCGTTTTCCCACGGTTGCACTGCGTGCGTCAGCATCAGGTTCGATACGGTAAATCCGGTCAGGCCTGCTTTCGGCTTGGCGCCGCGCCCGGTCGCGCCCTCGTCGCGGATTTCGCCGCCGGCGCCGGTGGATGCGCCGGGGAATGGCGAGATCGCAGTCGGATGATTGTGCGTCTCGACCTTCATCAGGATGTGGGTCAACTCTTCGGACGCCGCATATACATTGCCCTGCGCCGCGCCGCGCTGGTAGAAACGCGACACGGTCGCGCCTTCGATGATCGACGAGTTGTCGCTGTACGCGACGATGGTGCCCTTCGGCTGCAATTGGTGCGTATTCTTGATCATGGCGAACAGCGACTTGTCCTGCTTTGCGCCGTCGATGGTCCAGTCCGCATTGAAAATCTTGTGGCGGCAGTGCTCGCTGTTGGCCTGCGCAAACATCATCAGCTCGACATCGGTCGGATTGCGTTTGGCCTGCGTAAATGCATTGACCAGGTAATCGATTTCGTCGTCGGACAACGCCAGACCAAGCTCGCTGTTGGCCTGTACCAATGCGTCTTTACCGCCGCTCAGCACATCGATCGATGCCAGCGGTTTGGCTTCCAGCTCACGGAACAATCCTGCCGCATCCTGCGCGCTGCGCAACACGGTTTCGGTCATGCGGTCATGCAGCAGTGCGGCGACCGCTTGCACGGCCGTGTCGGAAAGCTTCTTCGCGCCGCCCAGCAAGCCGGATTTCACCTGCACGTGATAGGACACGCCGCGTTCAATGCGCTTGATATGCGACATGCCGCAGTTGTGCGCGATGTCGGTGGCCTTGCTGGCCCACGGAGAGATCGTGCCGAAGCGCGGAATCACGACGAATTCATCGCCTTCGGCGCCGCCGGCAAACGGCTCGCCATAGATCAGCATCGCATTCAGGCGGGAGAGTTCGTCCTGGCTCGGCGCGGCGGACGCATCGATAAAATGCAAAAAGCGGCCGGTCACGCCCACGATGGCAGGCTCGGCAAGTTGCAGTTGTGACAATAGGCGTTGGGTACGGAAGGCAGACAGAGCGTTGGAGCCCGGCAGAATCAGCATGGCGAGGACAGAGTTGATGCAGCTTGGCTGTCAAATGGCAACCAAACCGCGGGTTAAGGAACGTGCGCGAAATAACTTCCCGATTTGTCTCGCGGCAGGCGGGCGCATTGC
>CAMLDH010000333.1 GCA_946478765.1 uncultured Oxalobacteraceae bacterium
CGAGCAAGCTCAGTATGGATTCCCGCCTGCGCGGGAATGACGGGGAAAGGTTTGTCGATAGAACTCGGGCTCCATCCCGCCTTCGAACATGTCAAAAGAATTCTGAACACCTGCTTAGATTCGGCAGTTGACCGCTCACTTCATGATCCGCCCCGCTCCGGCGCGACGGGCGGTGGAATGCCGTCTGCAGGCAACGGGTCGGATCGGAACGGCATTTTGCGCTCGCTGATACGCTGGACCATCACGTAGAAAACCGGGATCACAAAAATCCCGATCATGGTCGCGAACAGCATGCCGAACACGACAGCCGTGCCGATCGATTGCCGCGCACCGGCGCCCGCGCCGGTCGCAATCGCCAGCGGCAAGGTGCCGAAGATGAAGGCGAACGAGGTCATCAGGATCGGCCGCAGGCGCAGTTGCGCGCCCTGTCTGGCGGCTTCGACAATGCCTGCGCCGCGCTCGTGCGCCAGCTTGGCGAACTCGACGATCAGGATCGCGTTCTTCGCCGCCAGACCGATCAGCATGATCAGTCCGATCTGGGTGTAGACATTGTTGACCGATGCGCGCAACGTCAATCCGGTGAATGCGCCCAGCACGCCGAACGGGATCACCAGCAGAATCGCGACCGGCATGGCCCAACTCTCATACAGCGCAGCCAGTACCAGGAACACGAACATCAGCGACAGCGCGAAGATATAGCCGGTCTGGCCGCCGGTCTTCCGTTCCTGGTAAATCGCGCCGGTCCACTCGAAGCCGTAACCGGGCGGCAGGCTGCGCGCGACTTCCTCCATCGCCTGCGCCGCCTGTCCCGAGCTGTAGCCCGGCGCGGGAGAACCGGTGATGGTCGCGGCACGATACAGATCGTAGCGTTCGAAAAATTCCGGGCCGTTGATCGTTCTTGGTTTCAGTACGGCACTGAGCGGTATCACGTCGCCGCCGGTGTTGCGCACGTAGTAGCGGTTCACGTCGTCCGGGCTGGCGCGTGCGGAACCTTCCGCCTGCATCTGCACCCTGAAGGTGCGGCCATACAGGTTGAAGTCGTTGACGTAGTAACTGCCCATGAGCGATTGCAAGGTGAAAAACACATCGCCCAACGCCAGACCGAACGTCTTCACCTTCTCGCGATCCACTTCATACTCGATCTGCGGCGTGCGGTCATCGTAGTTGGCGAACACGAAGCCGAGTTCGGGCCGCTTGCGCGCCGCCCCCAGAACATTCTGCAGCGCCTGTGCAAACTGCTTTGGATCGCCGCCGGTGCGGTCCTGCAGCACGAAGTCGAAGCCGCCGGTGGTGCCGAGCCCACGTATCGGCGGCGGATTCAGCACCAGTGCGCTGGCCTCCTTGATCTCGCCATTGAGACGGCCCATCAAGGCGCCCAGGATGGCGTTCACGCTCTGCCGCGGGCTGTTGCGCTCGTCCCACGGTTTCAGCCGCACGAAGGTCGTCGAGTTATACGAGGTCGTCAAACCGGTCAACAGGTTGAATCCGGCCAGCGATGCCACGCCGGCAACGCCTTCGGTTTGATTCGCGATGCGGGTCAATTGCGCGACCGCCGCATTGGTGCGTTCCAGCGATGCGCCGGGCGGCAGTTGCAGCACGACGAACATGTAGCCCTGGTCTTCCTCCGGCACCAGCCCGGTTGGACGCGCGCGCATCAAGCCATACAAAACCGCCAGCAGCACGACGAAGGTCAGCGCGACCAGCGCAGCATGGCGCGCCAGCGTCACGACCGATGCCGTATAGCGATTGGTAAATGCGGTAAAGCCGCGATTGAAGCGTTCGAAGAAGCGGGCCAGCGGACCATGCGGCCTGTTCTGCGCGGCCGGTCGCAACAACAGCGCGCACAGGGCCGGCGTCAGCGTCAAGGCCGCCACCGCCGACAGGATCACCGAGGTCGCCAGCGTCAGCGCAAACTGCTTGTACAGCTGCCCGGTCAAGCCGCCGAGAAAAGCCACCGGAATGAATACTGCCGACAGCACCAGCGCAATGGCGATCACCGGGCCGCCGACATCGGCGATCGCCGCCTTGGTCGCCTCGCGCACGGAAATCTGCTCGGTGTCGAGCCGGTGCTGGACCGCCTCCACCACCACGATTGCATCGTCGACCACGATGCCGATCGCCAGCACCAGGCCGAACAGCGTTAGCGTATTGATGGAAAATCCGAGCGCGGCAAACGCCGCGAAAGTACCGATCAGCGATACCGGGATCACCAGCATCGGGATCAGCGTCGCGCGCCACGTTTGCAAAAACAGGAACACCACGATCAGCACCAGCACGAACGCGACGCCCAGCGTAATCATCACCTCCTTCAGCGATTCGGTGACGAACGGCGTGGTGGTGTAAGGCACCGAATACACCATGCCGGGCGGAAAACGCTGCGCCAGCGTATCCATGGTTTCCTTGACCTGTTGCGCGACGTTCAACGCATTCGCATCCGGCTGCAGAAAGATGCCGGTAAACACGCCGGCCAGTCCATTCTCCTGCACGGTGATGTTGTAGTCGGCGCCGCCCAGCTCAATCCGTGCCACATCGCCCAGATGCACGATCTGCCCATTCGGCGCGGCGCGGATGATCATGTTCCGATATTGCTCGGGGTCGTTGAGCCGCCCCTGCACAGTGGCCGCATATTGCATCTGCTGCCCCTTTGGCACAGGCGGCACGCCGATGCGGCCGGCCGGCGCCACCACGTTCTGCTCCTGAATCACGCGCTGGATGTCGCCTGCGGTCACCCCCAGCCTGGCCATCTTTTCCGGATCGAGCCAGATGCGCATGCTGTAATCGCGCGCACCGAAAATGCGCACCAGCCCGACGCCGGGAATGCGCGACAGCGCGTCCTGCAGATTGAGCAATGCGTAATTGCTCATGAATGTCGTATCGAAACGGCCATCCGGCGACGTCAGCGCGATCACTTCGAGGAAATCGGTCGATTGCTTGCGCACCGTGATGCCTTGCCGAACCACATCGGGCGGCAACGCGCTTTGCGCAACTGCCAGCCGGTTTTGCACATCGACTGCGGCGAGATCCTGGTTGGTGCCGACATCGAACGTGACGGTGAGATTGTAGGAGCCGTCGTTGGCGCTTTTCGAATCCATGTAGATCATGTTCTTGGCGCCGTTGACCTGCTGCTCGATCGGCGCGGCAATCGATTGACTCACGACATCGGCGTTCGCGCCCGGGAAGTTGGCCGATACCTGCACCTGCGGCGGCACGATCTGCGGATACTGCGCGATCGGCAAACCGAAAGCCGCCAGCGCACCCGCCAGCATGATGATCAGTGAAATCACCGTGGAGAAGATCGGGCGGTCGATGAAGAAGTTGAACATCCAGGTAGGCCATCCAGATGGATTCGTAAAATTCGCAGGGCGCATCGTGATGCGCCGCACGCCTTGAAATATCCAAACATCCGGCGCATCACGATGCGCCCACCTTTCTTTATCCGGCCGACTTATCGGGACGAACCGCCTGCGCCTGCTGCATTCTGCCCCAGCACAACAGGTCTCACCGGCATGCCCGGCCGCACCTTCGAAATACCTTCCACCACCACCCTCTCGCCCGGCTTGAGTCCGCTTTCCACGACCCAATCGTTACCCACTCGCATCGTGGCGCTGATATCGCGATAGATTGCCTTGTTGTCCGGAGCGATCACAAATACCGAATGCTTGCCCTGCAACTCTTGCACTGCTTTCTGCGGCACCAGGATGGCGGCCGGATTCTGTTGCGCCGGCGCCACCACGCGCACGAATTGCCCCGGCCTCAGCGTTCCCTGCGGGTTGGGTACCGCAAGCCGCACTTGCAAAGTCCCGCTTTTCGGATCGATCGCCGTATCCACAAAATTGAGTTTGCCGCTGTAGGGATAATCGCTGCCGTCGATGAGTTTCAGTCTGAACGGCGGCGCCGGATTCTTCTGCTCGCGCAGATCGAATTGCTTTTGCAATGCGGCCAGATTCTGCTCGCTGATCGTGAAGTTGACATAGACCGGATCGATCGAATACAGCGTTGCCAGCAGCGTGTTGGACGCATTCACCAATCCGCCGCTCTTGATCAGCGCCTTGCTCATGACGCCATCGCGCGGCGCGCGAATCGTCGTGTAGCCAAGGTTGAGTTCCGCCTGCTTCACTTGGGCCTGAGCGGCTGCCACTGCGGCGGCATCGGCGCCTTCCTTGGCAACGGCAGCATCGAAGTCTTGCCGGCTGATCGCCTGACTGGCCTGGAGCGGCCGTAGCCGCGCCAGGTTCTGTTGCGAGTTAACATGAGAGGCCCGTGCTTGCGCGAGATTTGCCCTGGCCTGCGTCAGGGCAGCGATATACGGCTGCTGGTCGATAACAAAGAGCAAGTCGCCG
>CAMLDH010000334.1 GCA_946478765.1 uncultured Oxalobacteraceae bacterium
GGCTGGCCGTCCTGGCCCAAGGCAATCGCCGGGTGGCTGGCTGCGATAGTTGCCTGGTCGCGATAGACGCCGCTTTGCACTTCAGTTTCCGATGCACGGCGGATCAACACGGCATTGTCGTATTCACCGGTCGTGACCAGCGTCTTCTTCAATCCCTCATCCAGCATCAATACGGTGGCAAACACAAACACGACCAGCGCCAGTCCAGCGGCAGTCAAGCCGGTAGTGAGTCGCCGCGTCCACAGGTTGCGGGCAATATAGTTGAGCGGGATTTTCATCCGATACTCCGCAAGCCGTCGACAATATTGACGCGCGTCGAACGCACCGTCGGGGCGATCGCGGCAATGATGCCGACCACGAGCGCTGCGCCGGCTTGCAGTGCGAGGGTTTCCGATGAAATTTCGAATGTCGGGAAAAAGGTGCCTAGCTGCGCGCTAAAACCTTTCGCGACCGGAAATAGCAGCGCGATGCCGATCCCGGCGCCGACAGCGGCAATCAATACCGATTCGCCGAAAATCAGTGTTGCCAGAAATCCGGGACCGAAACCGAGCGCTTTGAGCGTTGCATATTCAGATAGCCGTTCACGCGCGCTCATCGCCATCGTGTTGGCCATAACCGCCATGATGATCAGGATCACGACAAACGACACCACGCGGATCGCGACGACGATCGCTTCGGACATCGACACGAAACCGAGTTGAAATGCTTTTTCCGTTTCCGTCAGTGTTTCCGCCAGCGAGTTCTTGAATTGCGCATCGATGGCGCGTGAAATTGCAGCGGCATTGTCAGGATTGTCGATCTGTACGATATACACGCCTACCTGGTTGGCGCGGCGCGCAGTGGTTTTCAACAGTGTTTCGTTCAGATAATCCCAGTGGAAGAAAAATTGCGAGGTGTCGGTGGTTGCTTGTTTTCCCTCGTAAATGCCGCGCACCACAAATTCCCATTGTCCCGGAAAAATCGTGCCTTTGATCGGGATCACGTCACCCAGTTTGAATCCGTATTGCGTGGCGAGCTTGCGGCCGACCACACAGCCCTTGCGGTCCCGTAAAAATGCGGTGCGCTGCTCGTCGCTCAAAATGAATTCCGGATACAGGTCAAGATAGCTGCTGCCGGAAATGGCAAACTGCGGAAAGAAATTCTTCGGCTCCTGATAAATCCCGCCAAACCAGTTTGCATACGCAACGCCGTTGACGCCTTCGATGCCGCGAATTTTACTTTCGTACGATAGCGGCAAGGTGAATACCAGGGAGATGGAATTGCGCGTCACCAGTCGCGTATTCGAGGCCGCTTCCGCACCCGCATACCAGGCATCGACCACGGTTTGCAGCAGGCCGAACGAGAGTGTCGCCACTACCAGTCCCAAGACGGTCAGCGTGGTACGCAGCTTGTGGCGCAATGCATTCTTGATGATGAGCTTGAGCGCGTGCATTGTTATGCTGCCGCGCCGACCAATTCACCCTTTTCAAGGTGAATGATGGATTTCGCTCGTGCCGCTGCATGCCCATCGTGCGTGACCATGACGATGGTTTTTCCGAGTTCCTTGTTCAGTTGATTCAACAGATCGAGAACTTCGGTGGCGGATTTGCGATCCAGGTCGCCCGTGGGCTCATCGGCAACAATGATCGTCGGGTCGGTGACGATCGCACGCGCAATCGCGACCCGCTGCTGCTGTCCGCCCGATAGCTCGGAGGGATAATGATCCATGCGGTCGGTCAGATTGACCATGGACAATGTCATTTCGGCGCGCTCGCGCCGCTCTTTGCGTGACAGACTGGTCAATAACAGCGGCAATTCCACATTTTCAAATGCGGTGAGTACCGGCATGAGGTTGTAGAACTGGAAAATGAAGCCGACATGCGCAGCGCGCCAATCCGCCAGTTCCGTTTCGGAAAGCTGTGTGATATCGAGTCCGGCCACGCGCAAGATCCCGTCGTCCGGCTTGTCGATGCCGGCGATCAGGTTGAGCAGGGTGCTTTTGCCGGAGCCGGATGGACCCATCAATGCGGTGAAGTCGCCGGCGGCAATGTTGAGCGTGATATCGGTCAGTACCGGCACGATCTGATCGCCGCGGCGGTAGGACTTCACCAAGTGTTGAATGTCGACGAGCGCTTCCATTGATTACTTCTTCGCCAATGAGACCGCGCCGCCGTCTTGCAACTTGTCGCCAGGCTTGAGCACGACTTTGTCACCCGCTTTGATGCCTTGCACTTCCAGCAGTTCGCCAATCTTTTTACCGACGCTCACCGGAATTTGTCGGACCTTGTCATCCTGCACTACAAAGACCACTTTCCTGCCGTCGCGCTCCGTAATGGCAGCGGGTTGCACTGCGGTCACCGGCTTTCTCTCGTCTTGCGGTACCGCACGGGAAAGGAACGCAACTTTCGCGCTCATGTCGGGTAGCACGCGTGGATCGCGCTCGACAAAGCGCACCTTGACCAGCAAGGTCGCCTTGGCGCGGTCAACGGTCGGCACCATGCGCGACACCACGCCCGCCAGTCGCAGGTCGGGAAACGCTTCCAGTTGTATCTCGCTCGGTTGATCGATCTTGATTTTCGCCAGATTGGATTCGGCCACATCGGCCTCCACTTCCAGCGTCTCCATGTCGGCGATGGTGACAACCGCACCCTTGCTGTCGGTGGCCGACGAGAAGGGCGTGATGTTATCGCCGACATTGGCGTTCTTGGTCAGAATCACGCCATCGAACGGCGCGCGTATCAGCGTCTGATCGAGGGCAACCTGCGCCGCTTGCCGGTTGGCCTGCGCCGCCGCAATCGCTGCCCGATATCCGCTGATGGCTGCTTTGGCCTTGTTGTAGCGCGCCAGCGTTGCGTCATGGGCCGCGTTCGAGATAAATTTTTGGGCCAGCAAATCCTGCGAACGCCTGAACGCATTCTCGGCATCGCGCAATTCCGCCATGCCTTGCTCAAGATTGGCTTGCGCCACGCCGACATTGGCTGCCGCTTGGCTGAGCGACGCGCTCACATCCTTGTTTTCCAGGCGCGCGATGAGTTCGTCTTTCTTGACGCGGCTGCCTTCCAGCACGCCCAGCCATTCGAGCTTGCCGGTTGCCTTCGACGACACCGCTGCCTTGCGTTGCGCCACAGCATAGCCGGTCGCGTTCAGCAGCGTGTAATTCTGCGAAGGATACGCCATGGCAACGCTCACGGTTTCGACACTCGGCGCGCTGCCAAAGCGATTCGCTACTGCGAACCCGACTGTACCAAGAATGAGTACGGCTGCAGTGATTTTGAGCCAGCGTCGGCGCGTTTTGCGGGGACTGCCGGCAGGTGCGCTCGTGTTGCGATCGATTTTCAGTTTTGAAAGGTCTGGTGTGGCCAATTGTGTGGTCCTCGGTTGGGACATTACGCTTCTAACTTGGGGATATTGCAGAAGAGAATCGCGTGGGCGCGCGGTAATGCAAAAAGTATAATACTTATCCCGAATTCAAGAAGCCCGACAGTCACTCAACATTGAGAAAACACCTGACAACAGGAACGCTCCGCTAAAATAGACGGATTCTTTTCACTCTGCTTCTGCCATGACCCAAGACGAACTCAAACAAGCTGTTGCCCGCGCCGCCATTGATTATGTAGTGGAAGGTGAAATTGTCGGTGTCGGCACCGGCTCCACCGCCAATTTTTTCATTGATGAACTCGGCAAGATCAAGCATAAGATCAAGGGCGCGGTTGCGTCATCCGAAGCCACTGCCGCACGGCTGAAGTCGCACGGCATCGCGGTGTTCGATCTCAACGATGTCGAATCGATGCCGGTGTATATCGACGGCGCCGATGAAATCACGCCGCAAGGCGCGATGATCAAGGGCGGCGGCGCCGCGTTGACGCGCGAGAAAATCGTCGCGTCGGTAGCGGATAAATTCGTATGTATCGCCGATGGTTCCAAGCTGGTCGAGGTATTGGGCAAGTTCCCGCTGCCGGTCGAGGTAATCCCGATGGCGCAGGCGGTGGTCGCGCGCAAGCTGGCGGCATTGGGCGGCGAGCCGCGCCTGCGCACGAAAGACGGCAAGCCATTGATCACCGATAACGGCTGCGTGATCATCGATGTGCTGGGCTTGCAGATTGTGGATCCGCGTGCGCTGGAAGCGCAGATCAATGCGATTGTGGGTGTCGTTACCGTTGGCCTGTTTGCACAGCGCGGTGCGGATATCGGCTTGCTGGGTACCGCTGATGGCGTGAAGAAGCTGACATTCTGAATAGTGCGCATCGATGTTATAGAGCGGTTTGCGCTCCGATGTAAGGTAGGGTGCGCCCCGCGCACCGGTGTTCTTGCGATGGCATCGGTGCGCGGGGCGCACCCTACAGTGATTTGCAATCCGAT
>CAMLDH010000335.1 GCA_946478765.1 uncultured Oxalobacteraceae bacterium
GGGAAAATGCACTAATGAAATATCGATTCACAGACGGGTTCCTTATAGTGGTTGGTCACGGCCAAATCAAGGCAAATGTGATATCCATGGCGGAGTGTGGATGGTGGACGACAGAATCGATGCCATCGTGCCGATCATGACTGCTCCCAGGACCAGCCATTTGTAGCGCGATCCGTAACGGGCACTCAACTCTTCAAGGGTAGGCGGCATTTTTCTTGTTGGATAACGAATTCGGCACAGAAACGCTGCGAGAGACGCCGGCTTATTGCAACAATTCCGCTACCAGAAATGCCAATGCCGATACCACCAGCGTCGAACCGAACGGCAGGCAGAATATCTTGCCGCGCAACTTGAAACGCACGTCGCCGGGCAATCGCCACACCAGCTTCTGCAAGTCCGGCAACAATACGGGAAAGATGATCAATGCAATGAAAATGACGGCAACCCAGCGAATCATGCCATTCCTTCAGAAAGCGAAATGCTGACAGAGTTGCACAGAGTTACATTAAACGCTTATTTCAGCAAGCGCGCGGCGACAAACACCAGCGTCGACAGCAGCACGGTGGACGCGAAGGGCAAAAAAATGGTCTTGCCGAACAAGGTGAATTTGACATCGCCCGGCAAGCGGCCGATACCGAGTTTTTCCAGCCACGGCAACGCAGCGGAAAACACGATCAGTGCGATGAAAATGGTCAACAACCAACGGATCATGAGAGGCCTGCAGACCGGCACGACCTACAGCCGGTCGCTGCGGTCATTGCGATTGAACTTCCCGGGCAAGCGCACTTGTTTGCCGACGATCAAGACCTTGAACAATTCCCCCATCTCGGCCGGGGAAATCAGCTTTTGCACCGCATTGGCCTGCGGTAAATAACGTATCGAATCGGTCGGCGGCGTACGCAGCAGCAAGTCGCCAATGCCGGCATCCAGCAGGAACGCCGCCTGGCTGGTATAGCTCAGCAAGTCCAGTCCGCCGCCGATCGCGGCGCCCGCCATCGCGGTGAAATCCACGTGGGCGGTAATGTCCTGCAAACCCGGCAAATACAGCGGATCGTCATGCGCATGATGGCGGTAATGACACATCAGCGTGCCCTGCGCGCGCTGCGCCAGATAATACTCATGCGCCGGGAAACCGTAATCGAAAAACAGCGCGGCGCCGCCCAGGCCGGAATTGTGATGCCCGGCGCACAGCATTTGCGCCAACGACTTCATGAACCCTGCGGCGGTCGGATGCACTTCGGTCAGATAACCGACCGGCAAGCTGTCCGCCTCCGGGATTTGTGCGATCAGCGCCGGATCGCAGGCGCGGTCGCGGTACACGAACTTCTTGGCCGACAATCCCGACAGGCCGATGCCCCGCTCTTTCCAGCCGTGCTCGGTCTTGATCACCAGATGCACCGGCATCGCATCCAGCACCTCATTGCCCACGACCACACCGGAAAACGCCGGCGGGAGCCGGTCCAGCCACGTTACCTGCGGAAAACCGCGCAAGGTCTTTTCTTGCCTTGCACGCAATTCGCCCGACACCTCGACAATCAGATAGCGATGAATGCTCACCCCCATCGCCGCCAGTTCAGTCAAAATGTCGAACGCCAGCCGACCGCTGCCGGCGCCGAATTCCATGATTTGCGGCGCGCTGCGGGTCATCAGTTCGGCCGCCACCTGCGCCACCGCCCCACCAAAAAGCGGCGTGATTTCGGGCGCGGTTGTAAAATCACCGTCTTTTCCCAGTTTTGCCGCGCCACCGCTGTAATAACCCAGCGCAGGCGCATACAGCGCCAGCTCCATATAGCGTGCGAAGGAAATCCAGCCGGAATTGTGCCGAATATCATTGGCAATCAGGGTTTGGAGCGCGCGTGACGCAGTCAGCGCGTCGAAAGAAGGTTCAGGCAATTGCAGTTGCATACTCGATATTGTATTTTGAAATTGGCAAAAGCTTGTGAAGAAATCGTAAGAAATACGCGCCGCATCGACCGAAATGGCAGCGCGCACACGATTTCCCGCAAGCTTGCGACAGGACGCACCCCCTTCTATGACCACAGAACGACAAAAAGTTGCACTAGTGACCGGCGGCGCCAAACGCATAGGCCGCGCGATTGCGCTTGCGCTGGCGCAACGCGGCTGGGATGTGGCAGTGCATTACGGGCAGTCGGCGGCCGAGGCCGCGACGACCGTGCAGGATATCGAAGCGCTGGGGCGCCGCGCGGCCGCGGTGCAATGCGATCTGGCCGATGAAACGGCGGTGAAGACGCTGCTGGCGCGCGCCGCTGTCGCGCTGGGCGCGCCGGTGTCATGCGTGGTCAATAATGCATCGCTATTTGAATACGACAACGCCGGCGATTTTTCGGTGGCGCGGCTCGATGCGCATATGCATGCCAACCTGGCCGCACCGATTTTGCTGGCGCAGGCACTGCATGCGGCAACGCCGCAAGGATCGCACGCGGTGGCGATCAATCTGCTCGACCAGAAACTGTTCAACCTGAATCCGGATTTTTTGTCGTACACCTTGTCGAAAGCGGCGTTGCACAGCGCCACCACGATGCTGGCACAGGCGCTGGCGCCGACCGTGCGCGTGGTCGGCGTCGCGCCGGGCATTACGATGGTGTCGGGCGACCAGAGCGCTGCCGGATTCGAAAAAGCGCACACGGTCACGCCGCTCGGCCGCTCCAGCATGCCGGACGACATCGCCGCTGCGGTGTGCTTTGTCGCCGAAGCACCGGCCATGACCGGCACCACCCTGGTGGTCGATGGCGGCCAGCATTTGATTCCCCTGCAACGCGATGTGATGTTTGTTGCAAAATAAACCAGCACGCACTTACTCTCTTAAAAACATGTTCTCCTCTCTTTATCATCCTGGCTTGACCGATTGCCGTCGTCTCTTTTTGCGCAACTACGAGGTGCAGATCAATATCGGCGTGCATGAATTCGAAAAGAAAGGCGAGCAACGCGTACTGATCAATGTCGATCTGTTCATCCCGCTCGCCTTGTCGACGCCCAAAGAAGATCACCTGGTCGAAGTGGTCGATTACGACTTCATGCGCGACACGATCGCCAAGCGCATGGCGCAAGGCCACATCCATCTGCAGGAAACGCTGTGCGACGACGTCGCACGCGCGATGCTGGCGCATCCGAAAGTGCGCGCGGTGCGGGTATCGACCGCCAAGCCGGACGTGTATCCGGATTGCGACAGCGTCGGGGTCGAGGTATTCCACGTCAAGGAAGCACTGTAAGTGTCGGAGTCTGTCATGAATGAATTGGGAATCGAATTGAGAATCGAAGCCGTCGTCCTCGATGCACCGGCCGCGGCAATCGACTTGAAAAAAGCCGAGAAGGTCGCGTACGAAAACAACAAGCTGCACAAACGCCTGTGCCGCCAGGTCGGCCAGGCGATCGGCGACTTCAACATGATCGAGGACGGCGACCGCGTGATGGTATGCCTGTCCGGCGGCAAGGATAGCTACGGCTTGCTCGATATCCTGCTGACGCTGCGCGAACGCGCGCCGATTCATTTCGATATCGTCGCGGTCAACCTCGACCAGAAGCAGCCGAATTTTCCGGCGCACATCCTGCCGGAATATCTGACCCGGCTCGGCGTACCCTTCCATATCGAAAACCAGGATACCTACAGCATCGTCAAGCGCGTGATCCCGGAAGGAAAAACGACGTGTTCGCTGTGCTCGCGGCTGCGGCGCGGCATTCTGTATCGCGTCGCCGACGAATTGGGCGCGACCAAGATCGCACTCGGCCATCATCGCGACGATATTCTGGAAACCTTCTTCCTCAACATGTTCTTCGGCGGGAAACTGAAGGGCATGCCGGCCAAACTGCAATCGGACGACGGCAAGCACATCGTGATCCGGCCGCTGGCGTATGTGAAAGAAGCCGACATGACGCGCTATGCGGAGATCAAGCAATTCCCGATCATTCCGTGCGACTTGTGCGGCAGCCAGGAAAACCTGCAGCGCAAGCAGATCAAGAACATGCTGCGCGAATGGGACAAGAAAACCCCGGGCCGGGTGGACAATATTTTTGCCGCGCTGTCGACCGTCGCGCCGTCGCACCTGATGGATCGCAAGCTGTTTGATTTTATGGCGTTGCAGGCGAGCGGTTTGTCCGACCCGAATGGCGACATCGCATTCGATGACGAGCCTTGTGCGACAACCGCTGTGTCGAGCATTATCCCGCTGCAACCGGTCAGCGAGTAATCGAGGTGATGCGTTTTGCTTCCTGCTCCCGCAAGCATAGGTATCTACACATCTTTGCAATGCCATGAATGCTCCCTCTCCCGCAGGCGGGCTACTGTATGCACCTATCTTTGCAACACATTAGGT
>CAMLDH010000336.1 GCA_946478765.1 uncultured Oxalobacteraceae bacterium
ACTGTCCGCGCTCAAACGCAAGCGCCCGCCCGCAACCGGCATGATGGATAAACAGTATGTCAACATATTTTTGACGACCTAGTTAATGCATGTCGCTGTCCAGAATGGATGGCATAGCGCTTGCATAGTGCAACCCGATCCCACCATTAGGCGCAAAGGCACATCATGAAAACAACATCGTTTTGGAAGGCGGGCCATACCCCGACCCTGCTCGCCTCCTTTTTCTATTTCGATCTCAGCTTCATGGTCTGGGTGCTGCTTGGCCCCTTGGCCGTGCAGATCTCGAAAGACCTTGGCCTCACCCCCGCACAAAAAGGCCTGATGGTGGCGACACCGTTATTGGCCGGCGCATTGCTGCGCATCGTGATGGGCGTGCTGGTCGACCACTTGAAGCCGAAGAAAGCCGGCGCGATCGGCCAGATCATCGTGATCGCCGGCCTGACATGGGCATGGTTAGGTACGCTCAATACCTATGAGACCATGCTCACGCTCGGCATTTTGCTCGGTGTCGCCGGCGCCGCGTTTGCAGTCGCGCTGCCGCTCGCATCGCGCTGGTATCCGCCGGAGCATCAAGGCACGGCGCTCGGCATCGCCGGCGCCGGCAACTCCGGCACTGCGTTCGCCGCATTGTTTGCACCGACGCTGGCGGTCGTATTCGGCTGGCAAAATGTATTCGGCTGGTGCCTGATCCCGCTCGGCGTCGCGTTTGCCGTGTACATGATTTTTGCGAAGGATGCGCCTTCCGCGCCGCCGCCCAAGTCGCTGCCGGAGTATATGCATGTGCTCAAGGACAAGGATGCGTGGTGGTTCATGTTCTTCTATAGCGTCACGTTCGGCGGATTCTCCGGCCTGGCGTCGTCGCTGACGATTTACTTCAATACGCAGTACGGCTTGTCGCCTGTTACGGCCGGCTATTTCACCGCGGCCTGCGTGTTTGCCGGTTCAATGGTGCGTCCGCTGGGCGGCGTGATCGCCGACCGCATCGGCGGTATCAAGACGCTGTCGCTGATGTATGCGCTGGCTGCGGCTTTCCTGTTCATCGCCAGTCTCGGACTGCAATCGCCGGTCGGCGCGGTGATCGTGTTCGTGCTGGCGATGCTGTCGCTCGGCACCGGCAACGGCGCGGTGTTCCAGCTGGTGCCGCAACGTTTTCGCAAGGAGATCGGCGTGATGACAGGACTGGTCGGCATGGCGGGCGGCATCGGCGGCTTTTATCTTGCGTCCAGCCTCGGCTATTCGAAGCAGATCACCGGCAGCTATCAAATCGGCCTGACCATTTTCGCCTCGCTGGCCGTGATTGCCTTGCTGGGCCTGTCGCTGGTCAAGGCGCGGTGGCGCACCACCTGGGGCAGCGCGGCGATGACGACCGCAAAAATCTAATCGCGGACAGGCAGCGGTAAAACGCCCTTACGGCTGGCGCAGGCCAGCCGTTTTTTCGTCACGCGCACCGCGTGCGGTGTGCTTCAATACAGGTTTTAGTCAACGACGTTTAACCATGCCCATTATCATCACCGCCGGCCATGCCACGCTGACCGGTCTGCGCGAACGCAACGAAGATTTTGTCGGCATGGTCACGCCCAACGAACCGGAATTGTCGACCAAGGGCTTGATTGCGGCGATCGCTGATGGCGTATCGGGCAATGAGGGCGGACGCGAGGCGTCCGAGTATTCGGTGCGCGGCTTGCTCGCCGATTATTACGCGACGCCCGATACCTGGCCGGTTACGCAGTCGCTGGACCGCGTCATCAAAGCCACCAATAGCTGGGTGCAAAAGCAGGGATCGATCCGGCCCGAGCTAGCCGGCATGGCGACCACGCTGACGGCGGTGGTGTTGCGCGGCAGGTCGTATTATTTTTCACATGTCGGCGATACCCGCTTGTATCTGCTGCGCAATGGCGTGCTGACCTGCCTGACCACCGATCATGTATGGGACCGGCCGGAGATGCGGCATGTGTTGACGCGCGCCATCGGCCTCGATTCGCGTCTTGCGATCGACCACGGCATGGGCGAGCTGCGCGAGCGCGATGTGTTCCTGCTCGCGTGCGATGGCGTGTGGGCGAGCCTGACCGAATACGATTTGACCAGCCGGTTATCGGCACTGGCGCTCGGCCGCATCAATGCCGTTGACGCGGCCGATGCGCTGGCGAAGGATGCATTGAAGGCCGGCTCCAGCGACAACGTCACCGCATTGGTGCTGAAGGTCGACGCGCTGCCGGAAGAAAACCTGCGCGATGCGTTGTCGGTATCGCAGCAATTGCCGGTTCCGCCCAAGCTCAAGATCGGCCAGACCCTCGACGGCTATCTGGTCGATGCGATCATTCACATGTCGCAAGCGACGCTGCTGTACCGCGTGATCGACCCGCGCACGCAGCGCAAGCTGGTGTTGAAAACGCTGCATCCGGATCGCGCCGGCGACGAGCATGAACGGTCTGCATTCGCGCATGAGGAATGGCTGGCGAAACGCATCGTCGCGCGCTTTTTCCCGCAGGTCATTACGCCCGAGCAAAGAAATTACCTGTACTACCTGACCACGTGGCATGAAGGCCACACCTTGCAGCAGCATATGGATGCGGGCGAACATTTCACCACGCCCGACGCCATCGCGCACGGCGTGAAACTGGCGCGTGCGCTGGGTGCGCTGCATCGACGCAGCATCATCCACCGCGACATCAAGCCGGCCAACATTCACCTCGGCGACGACGGCGAATTGCGGGTGCTGGATATGGGTGTTGCGCAATCCGGACTGGAAGCGGAAGACGAAATCAAGGCGCCGCAGGCCGGCACGCCGTCGTTTTTGGCGCCGGAGCAATTCGACAATGCAGCGCCGTCGCGCCAGACCGATCTGTATAGCGCGGGCGTCACCTTGTACATGATGCTCACGCGTCATTATCCGTATGGTGAAATCGAACCGTTTCAGCGGCCGCGTTTTGGCGAACCGGTGCCGCCCAGCCGCTACCGGCCCGATATCCCGATGTGGCTGGAAAATGTGTTGCTGAAAGCAGTTGCGCGCGACCCGGCGGATCGGTTTGAAACTGCGGAAGAATTCCTGCTGGCGCTGGAGCGCGGGGCTACTCGTCCGCTCGCCGCGCCGGCATCGACGCCGCTGGCGAAACGCGACCCGCTTTCATTGTGGAGAATGATTGCAGTGGCGTCGATTGTGCTCAATGTGTTGCTGCTTTATTTGATTGTGGTGCGTTGACGCCAAGCTAACCGGCGCCGCGCGGCTTTATCGCGCAGCATCTAGCGACCGGAGGGAGTGAGGTTGATCGCCATGTTAGCCAGATAGGGTGAGCACGCCTTTGTGCCCACCCTATCTGGCTGTTACGCCGCGTCTGCCATCGCCGGATGCGCCTGCCGATGGTAGAGGAACTCGAGCACCGACGTCCGATACTCGATATACAACGGGTCATGCGCCAACGCCACGCGCTCACGCGGACGCTCCAGCCGCACGTGCAGGATTTCGCCGATGGTCGCCGCCGGGCCGTTCGTCATCATCACGATGCGATCGGAGAGCAGCACCGCCTCGTCCACATCATGCGTGACCATCACCACGGTCGATCCGGTCTTGGCGACGATCTTCAGCAGTTCGTCCTGCAGATGCGCGCGCGTCAATGCGTCCAGCGCACCGAACGGTTCGTCCATCAACAAGACTTTCGGCTCCATCGACAATGCACGAGCAATGCCGACGCGCTGCTTCATGCCGCCCGAGATTTCATGCGGACGCTTTTTCTCGGCATGCGTGAGGCCGACCAGCGCCAGTGCAGCCTTGGTGCGTTCTTTCAATTGCATCCTGGTTTCGGTGGCGCCGAATACGCGCTCGATGGCGAGATAGACATTTTCGTAGCAGGTCAGCCACGGCAGCAACGAGTGATTCTGGAACACGACCGAGCGCTCCGGCGAGGGGCCGGCGATTTCGCGATTGGCGCACAGCAGCGTGCCGTCGGTTGCGGTGAGCAAACCTGAAATCAAATTCAGCAATGTCGATTTGCCGCAGCCGGAGTGGCCGATCAGCGTGACGAACTCGCCTTTCTTGACGTTCAGGTTGATGTCTTTCAACGCATGGAATGCGTCTTTCCTGGTGTGGAACACCATTTCCGCGTTTTGAATTTCGATGAACTTGTTTGCGATCTTATCCATGATTTCCTCCTCATGTTCACTCCACCCCTGCAAGGGAAAAGGAGCTGATACGGATTAATTACCGACTTCTTCGTAAGTGAACGATTTGGCGATGAAGACCAACACCTGCTCCAGCAGCAGACCCACTACGCCGATCACGACGATGGCGATGATGATGTGCGGCACGTTCAGATTATTCCACTCGT
>CAMLDH010000337.1 GCA_946478765.1 uncultured Oxalobacteraceae bacterium
TCGATCTCCTCAAGGGTAGGAAATTGGCAGAAATGTTCGAGAGCAAAGGGGCTGCGATCGCTATTTTCGATTCTGCGGAACATTCCCATCCGCCGAAATCATACATGAGCCACCAGCGTGCCATTCTTGAACTGAACCACAAAAACGGAAACTTGGAAATGGCGAACGAGTTCCTTCGGCGCGCCGAAATAGAAGTGAAGGAAGAGGGGTACAGCGATGCCAGCATCAGACACACAAAGGCGAATCTTCTCCGGAGGCGCGCGCTGGCCGTAACGAATTCAGTCGAGAAGGAACGGTACCGCGCGGACGCGCGCGCGATCCTGAAGCCGCAGTTGTTCAAGAGAAAATCAGCGCACTCGGAAACGCTATATGGCCAGTTACTGCTGGACGAAATCAAGACGGACCTCGCCGCCGAGCACGCATCAAACGACGTGACCGTGCATACGGTCAATGAGCTGAGTGCGTTAATCGACGAAAGCCTTCGAGCGGAGCCCAACGATGAGCAACTCACCCTCTTAAAAGTCGATTTCCTGAAGATGCTGGGGAAGAGCCCCGTCGCGCTGAAGCTGCTTGAAGATTATTGTAAGCGGAACCCGAACGCGATTGCCGTAACGAGGGTCTTCGCGGAATCGCTCGTCCGAAACGAGAGGGTTGTCGAAGCGGAAAAAATACTCAGGAGCGCGGTCGTGAACGCTCCCAGCGACAAGCCGTTAAACCTGGCCTTCGCGAAAGTGCTTATTGAGCTCGACGAAGGAGTGCACGAGGAAGCGATCCTGATGCATTTGCGCCGGAGCTTTTCCGACGGCGACACCAACTACGACGCTAGATTCTATTTCGCGAGATGCAACCTGCTTTACGGTGACGTGGGCCGTGGAAAACGCGAATTTGAGGCCCTCAGAATCCCGTACATCAAGTACCGCGAAAATGTCCGCGACATTGTCAAATCAGCAGACGGAGGAAATCGGAGGTTCAGCGGAAAAATACTCTCGAAGCAGGCGGGCTACGGCTTCGTCCAATCGACGGAGTTGCGGTTCAACGCGTTCCTCAGCACATCGAATACATCGAAAGAACTGTGGGACGACTTGCACAAGGGATCGTCCGTGCGCTTTTCGCTGGGGTTCAATTTCCTGGGGCCGATCGTTCTTGAAACGGAAGGACACCAAATGCCGTTGCTACTCAACTCGATGGGAAGCCAAAGAAGTTCGCTAGACGAACCAATCGAATGAGGACGGCGAGAGACTGCCGCGATTGCGCCGCTTCAGGGTATCCTGATTTAGGTTGTCGGCCGTCCCGATAATCTGAATAAGCATGCTCCAACGTTGTTGAGGCGGCGCGTCTCGTGCTCGCAGACGAAATGGATCACGACGGCAGCCGAAAGACTAAATGCGTGAAGTTTTGCTTGCGACCGGCCCTCTACTACGCAGGCGCAAAGTGCCAGAGGCGCAAGTCTTGCTGCCTGCCTGTTCGGCGCTGTGGGAATCTGAACGTCGGCTTTCGTTGCATAAGCAGGGGCTCAAGAAATGAGCGTGACCGGCAGCTCCGAGTCGAGACCGGCCTGCCGAAAACGTCGCTAAGAAGATGATGGAGCATTGTCCCGGACTGTAATGCCAACACCCTCGGAATACGGCATCAAAGTATTCGTTTGTCCCAGACTGTATTGCATTGGAAGCAGATAGTTCATACGCATCTTTCTCGTGCTTCTTGTCCCAGACTATATGGGCAAAGAACACCATCCCGACCTTCGTTATTATCGGCTCCAGAGTTGTCTCTGCAGAAGCAATGCCGACGGTCACGTTTACCACGAAAAAACTGACTGCCGCCAAGAAAGGCGTGATGGCGCAACAGGATTATGCAGCGGCCGCCGAACGACTGGCCGCCGACGGCAGTCTGACGAAGGTCGGCGGCCGCGCTTGAGCACACTGCAGGCAATGCAACACTGGCGATTCACGGAGACAAGCACAACATCGCCCCATTGACTATGCGGACACACGCAAGCGCTGTCATGTTTGCCGCCGCACGTTCTCGCAACCACGATGTCGGATGACGAATGGCGTTTCAACAGCAGATGAATCTTGCGCTGCTGCAGAAATGCCTGTGCCAATAAAATAGACAAGGAGTGCACGATGCGCCTATTGATGAAAGCCGGGTTGTTCCTGATGGCCCTGGTCGTCGTCCTGTTTAGCCTGCCTTATAACGTGCTGCGGGCGCAAGGCGTCAGCCAGCCGCGAGAGGTGACCGGCCAGACGTTGGCCAGCGAAATCCGGCCGGTGGACGCGGCCATTGTCGCCATCACCCTGAACGGCCCGGTGAACCTGACACTCAAGCAAGGCGCAGTCCCCGCGATGACGGTGCGCGCCGAACCGCGCCTGCTGCCCCAAATCAGGACAATGCAGCAAGGCGCTGCGCTGGAGATCGACATCAAGGGCATCATGATCAATGTCAGGCAGCCGATGGTGGTCGAGTTGACCCTGCCGGCTTTGCAGCAATTGCAGGTGCGGGGCAGCGGCGACAGCCAGGTCAGCGGCTTCAGCGGCAGCGCATTGGAACTTTCCCTGGCGGGTTCGGGCAACGCGGTCTTCAATGGCCAGTATCGGAAGATCAATGCCAGCGTGACCGGCAGCGGCAATCTCAAGCTCAATGGCGGCAACAGCGACAGCGTCGAACTCGCGCTGCTGGGGTCCGGCGATATCACTGCCAGCGGCGCCAGCAAGTCGCTCACGGTCAGGCTGCAGGGCTCCGGCGATTTGAATGGCCGGCAATTGATGGCCGATACGGTCAGCGTCGGGGTGCTCGGATCGGGCGACGCCGTTGTGTTCGCCAGGAATGCGATCAGCGTGGCGTCACAGGGCAGCGGCGAGATTACGATCGTTGGCAAGCCGGCGCAGCGCAGCGTCAGCATCACTGGCTCGGGCGGCGTGCGCTGGGAATAGCGCGGCGCGGCTTGCCGGTTTTCTTGAAGAAGACCTTGCGTGTCATCAAATCGGTGGAAGCGCCGATCGAGCGGATCACGTCGCAAATGTCGGTGTCTGGGTCGGCCGGCGATCCGGCGGCCAATCGATTGATCGGCTAAAATCCGCAAACACACTCCATTAAAGCCAGCATGACCGGGACCATGACGAACCAGCAGGAACCTTGGAACATCATCCGCATGCTGGCCTTCGACCGCCGCCCTGATTGCCGTCACGCCGTCGCCGTATACGCTGCTTGGCCTGCCGCTTCCGGCGTCGCTGATTTCGCTGCCGCGTTGCCTGGCAGCCGTCAAGTTGCCGCATGCAGAAACAGCATTGGCGGCAGCGCCGGAATGACCATATCGGAGGCGCGTCATGGCACATCGATTTCACGATGACGCGCGCTACTGGCGCACGCCCTTGCTGCCGGATGCGGAGCTGCTGACGGCCGAATATTACGAGCAGGAATTTGCGCCGCACTGGCACGAAGGCTTTTCCATTCCGGTGATACAGGTCGGTGCGCAAAGTTACCGCTACCGCGGCACGCTGCACTACGCCGGCGCCGGCAGCATTGTCGCGATCAACCCGGGCGAGGTGCATACCGGAGAACGCGCGGCCGACATCGGCTGGGCCTCGCGCGCGTTCTACCCCTCCGTGGCATGGATGCAGCAGCTTGCCGGCGACATCGCAGGAAAGCCGGTCGATGTTCCGTGGCTGCCGGATCGCGCGATCGAAGACGCCGATCTCGCGATGCGACTGTCGCACGCGCACCGCCTGCTGGAAGCCGGCGCAGATCCGCTTGCTGCGGAGACGGCGTTGACCGCCGCGTTCGCGCTGCTATTGTCGCGCCATGCGCGCAGCAGGCCGCAATCGCAGGTATTGCATCCGGATGCAGTGCGGGTAACAGCCATGCAGGCAAAGCTGGCCGAAGACTTGGCCGAGCCGGTGACACTGACCGAGCTTGCAGCGATGGTCGGTTTATCGCCGTTCCACGTAGCGCGGTTATTTTCCCGCAGCGTCGGCATGCCGCCGCACGCGTGGCGCAATCAGCTGCGTCTCAATCGCGCACAGGGTTTGCTGCGCCAGGGTATGTCGGTAACGGACGCGGCGGCAGCCACCGGCTTTGCCGACCAGAGCCATTTCACGCGCCATTTCAAGCGCGCATACGGTGTCGCGCCCGGGCGTTGGCGCATGACCTGAACTAAGGGCCCGCGCAGCAATAAGTTAGGCAATTTTGCTGGACGTACCGGGCGCACTGCTGCGTTGCCGGCAAGTGGTCAAAAGTCTTTTGACAAACAAAGGAATTCCCTCCCCTTCAAGGGGAGGGCTAGGGGTGGAGCAGGGGTTTCGCGGGACATGTCCCGCGCCT
>CAMLDH010000338.1 GCA_946478765.1 uncultured Oxalobacteraceae bacterium
ACCTTTTTGAGATCGTGAATCTCGACTGTTTCAGTGATCTCGAAAATCATCCTGGTCGCCAGATCCATATTCTGAAAGACGAGCCCAAGCAGTTCACTGCATGACCGCTCAATCGTCATCACCGAAATATTGACGGCAATCCGCGTCGTCGTATTCTCACGCAAGAAAGCGAATACGTGCTCGACCACCGCTATGTCGATAAGGTCAACGAAGCCGTAAGCCTCGCCAACCTCGATCAGCTTTACGTGCCCAGGACTGCCGGCGCGCGCGCGCGCCAAGGCTTCATAGTGAGAAATATGCCCTGTTGCGATATCAACGATCGGCTGAAACACCGGCACCACGACTTTTCGCATTGATCAAACTCCAAATTCGCGCTGCATCCCCTGCAGCAAAGGGATAATCACAATCCAGCAGCTGCCCAGTCCACCGGGGACTGGATTGCGGCTTCCATGGGGTTCTTCACCAACCAGACGGCCCTTTTGGCTGTGGTCCGAGCCCAAGCCGCGACTCTGCGCACACCAGTGTCATCCTTCTCCGACACGCCTTCGTCCATGGCTTTGGTCAGCGCCATCACCATTTCGAGGTGGGTGTAGCTTGCGATCGAATTGCCAAACACATGCTGCAGCGCTGCGAAGAGCGCGGGATTCCTGCGCATGATGTCGTCGAAGCTGCCGAGATCACGCGGGTTTTCATCACCAAAGACCAGGTTGTAGCCGGTCCCCTCTTCGTTGACATAACCAACCGACACCTCACGCCCGTGGATCTGCGCCAGTTGAGTCTGAACGATCTTGCTGCCAAGGCCGTTTTTCGCGAACACCTCGTCATCGACCGCAACGTAGTGACCAGAGGGGAATCCAACGGCATTTGCCACCAGGTCGGCCGGGAAAGAAAATTTGCTTCCAAGTTGAACGCTCATAATGGGCTCCATGTAATTTGAGAAAGCTGCATTGTTATTTTATGTTATTATTGCGTATTGTCAATGACGTGGTGCAGTTTGTTTTTCGTTGTTGTCCAACCTTGCCAGTTCGCGCTGGGCATCTGCGAGCATCTGGGCTTCGTCCAGCACCGACCTTGAAAAATTGTCCGATTGAATATTTTTCAGACCAGCGCCCAAGTCCTCCTGAAGGTCCTTCACAACGCGCATGGCCATGTCCTTGCCGATACGGGAAAGCTTTTCCAACGCATCATTAATTGAGTTCAGACCTGTGGCCACCTTGTTTGCCATATCTCTCATGCCTGGATCTACGGTACGCATCTCCCGAGCACTATTCGTGAAATGCTGCTCAGCGACATTGCGACCATGTGCGATGTAATCCTGTACTTGCTGCAAATTCCGCCGAATCTCCATGCGATAGTGGTTTTCCGCCGTCTCCAAGTACATCGGCAAACTAAATGCGCCGCTAGTACCCGTTCTATTGCGGTACTCCACATTGAGCCTTTCGGCAAAAAATGCCTTGCGCTCTTCGACAGCCTCTTCAGCCCTTACACCGGCGTCATTCTGTTTTCTGAGCAATCGCGCGAAGTCATCGCGATAGAGTTTCATAACATCGCAGGCGAGGTCTTCTTGAATTTGAATGAGAATGTTCCGATCCAAACTGTTTGGCACTTCATCCACCGCACGCAATGCATCAATGATCAGTGTTTTGTTCATCTGTTATTCCTCCCTATTTAATGTTCTCAGCATGTTTGCATTTCGGGTAACCGGTACAACCCATGAATTTACCTTTGGGTCCCTGGCGAATCACCATTGGTGAGCCGCATTTCTCGCAGTCCTTGCCGGCCGACTCGGCTGGTGCCTTCGGTGCTCCGAAAGCTTTGCCCCCATCGTTCCGCTTCTTCGCACCTGGCGGATCCGGCAGCTTCAGCGCCGCGGACCTGACTTTATCAATCGTCTTCCTGATCCAGTCGGCCTGCATCAGGATAAATCGATCGACTGTAGTGCGGCCGGCCTCGATCTCGCGCATGGCCGTTTCCCATAGCGCCGTCATATCGGGCTTACCCAGTTCGCCTGGAATGGCTTGAATCAGTGCACGACCTGCGGACGTCGACACCAGGTAGCTTTCTTTGGATTTCTTCTTGCCGCCCTTCTCCGGCTCCACGCGCGCGACAAGGCCGATCTCCGCAAGCTTCGGCACAAAGGTATGCCGTGTCGCCGGCGTTCCAAGCCCACATCCACCTTCTTCATCGCCGCCCTTCTTGTCCGCCAACATCTTCTCGAAGATGATCTTCACTCGCTCGTCCGTGACGAACTTATGAATATTGATCATCGCCTCCAACAAGGATCCATCGGTGAAGTGCTCCGGCGGCTGAGTCTTTTTCGGTTCAATGAGAAGGCCATTGCACTGCACAGGATCGCCTAGCTTCATAGGAGGAAGAACTGCTTCCTTATCATCCTTGCTGCTATCACCTTCCCCCTTTTCGACACCGCCATAGATCACCTTCCAGCCGACGAAAACGGTCGTTGTTCCCGATGCTGCAAAACGCTGACCGCACACATCGACGAGCGCCTTGACTTCACGGTATCGGCGATTTGGCAGAAACTGGGCGAGATAGCGCCGGCAAATTTCGTCGTATAGGTGCCGCTCGATTGGAGACAAGGCAGACAGATCCGCCTTTTGAGTCGTCGGTATGATGGCGTGGTGCGCCGTCACCTTCGAGTCATTCCAGGCACGAGACTTCCGAGAGAGATCGATCTGCTGCAATACCGGCTGCTCAAAAGCGAGGTTGTGAGTAACCGCGGCAAATACTTGCGGCGCATCCACCAACTGTCCTACCGGCAGGAATTGACAATCGGAGCGCGGGTAAGTGGTCAGGCTGTGCTTTTCATAGAGGGACTGCAGCGCTTCCAACACACTATCCGATTTATAGCCGTACTTTCTCGATGCAAGCACCTGCAATTTGTCGATCGAAAACGGTAGTGGGGGACCTTCCTGCCTTTCTTCGTCCGTGTATTCAATGACTTTGCCTGTCTTTCCCTTCACCAGTGCGTTCAGCTGGTCCGCAATACGTCGGTCGAGCAAACGACCTTCAGAGTCCAGACCGGCCTGCCCCGAATGCGGCCGCCACCGGCCGGAAAAATCACCTTTCTCCACCTTGAGCTGCGCAATGAGCGAGAAGTAATCGACCGGCTTGAAATTTTCTATTTCGAGGTCGCGTTGAACGATCAGGCCCAGAAGCGGAGTCTGCACCCGTCCGATTGAAACATGTGAACCTGCAAAATCACTTGCCTGCGCCTGTAGCGTAATCGCTCTGCTGAAGTTCATCCCACACAGCCAATCAGCGCGGCTGCGCGCGAGTGCTGCGTTCTTCAGGCCTTGGAACTCACTGTTGTCACGTTCGTTCTTGAGCCCATTGACAACCGACATCTCGTCAAAGCCAGAAATCAACACGCGTCGCACCGGTTTTTTATTGCCAAGTTCCTCAAGGATCTCGTCAATCAACAGCTGTCCCTCGCGATCGGGGTCGCCCGCATTGACGACGACTGTAGCCTTGCCTACGAACTGCTTGATCGTCTTGAAGAGGCTCGCCCTTTCCGGGTCAAGTCGAACGGACCAGCTCGGCCACTCATCTACCGAGGGCACGAGCGGAAGATGATCGAAAGTCCAGGGGTACTTTCCCTTACCATTTTTCTTCGCGCCAGGAAACTTGCCAGAAATATAGAAATCCGGCTCTTCCAGCCCGAATATATGGCCTGCAGCCCAGCATACCGCCCAGTCACGACCGGCCACATACTCCCGGCCCGAGTCTACTTTCGGCGACAGCTTCATCAGCTGCCCAGCTATTGCTTTCCCCAGTTTTGGCTTTTCCGCGACGTAAACTTTCATTGCGTTATCTCAATACCTTTGTTTGGTTATGCCAGTACCTTCGTTTGTTTATATCTTTTGTCCTACAAAGAGAGGTTCTGATATGATGGAGAGTGGACTTCAAACTAGGAGCAGTTCGATGGAACGCGGGGCCAAAGAACTCGTGAAAGCTGCCAAAGATTTCGCGCGCACAAAAAATCGAGGCCTTTCCAATCGAATTCGCGAAAAACTGGATGCGATCAAACCGGCAATCCTGATATTGGTAAATGAGCGCTTGAGCGTAGCCGATATTCAGGAGTTTGTGCGGAAGGAAACTGGCATGAAAATCGGCCTCAAGACGATGCAACAATACTGCCGCGAGACCTTCAACTATCCGGCTCCCAAGCATTGAAGTATCGAATGATGGATTCACGTAGCCGCCCCTTCGTCTCCGTCGCCTAGGGTCATCCCGTCCATTGAAATGGTCAGCGCAATCAGATCTTCATACTGGT
>CAMLDH010000339.1 GCA_946478765.1 uncultured Oxalobacteraceae bacterium
TAGGCATTGTCATACGTCCTGGTATAGCTCGTCGGTGATTCATTGGCAGTGTAAGCGGGTGAGGCTGAGGCAGAGGCAGCAGAAGCAGAGGCAGCAGAGGTGCCGGATTCTCTTTTCTTTGCAAACTGTATTTGAAGCGATGACTGAAAATAACGACGCGGCCTTTTATTTTCAGGCGGCACGTCGGAGGAGGAAGCTGCATTTTGAGGGGCATCTTGCGCAGGCCTGTTTGCGGCATCCTCCGTCCTGTTATCGGGGGCCTTGATACAGACAGAGAGAGGAGAAAGTGAAAATTTCATGCTTCTAATCTTTCATTGGACTTTTGTTGCCATGCTGTCCTCATGATTGCTTTCGAAAAGGACAAGAGGGCGTCCGGCCGCCATGGCCTGTGCTCACTGCGATTCGGACGCAGAATGTCCCGCCCGGCCCACGTTGGTCGAAAAATGTTGGACTTCCGTACTCATATGTGGAATCAAAGGAAAATTGGTTCCATCGGCTTGGGCGGGGCGCAAGATCAACTGTTCAGCGTGACTTAACTGGTCGCTCAACACGGACACGCAACGGCAGGATGGCAGTCTCCTCGCTATCCACCTATGGTGGTTCGCCATCCGACTATCAAGCTGCATATGCACGACAAGTGTATGTATTTGCGTGTGGTCTGCTCTACGGAAAGTTCTGGAAGATCATGCATGACCAAGGCCGGCCTTCATGAGCCGAATGATGTCCAATCTGACACGCGAGGCGACAAGTATGACAAAACACGTAATTGGCATCGTAGGCTGGTCCGGCAGCGGCAAGACAACACTGCTGGAATACCTGCTGCCGCGACTGGTCGCACACGGCTTGCGCGTGAATGTGATCAAGCACAGCCACCACGACCTGATACTGGAACCGGCGCACAAGGACAGCGCGCGGGTGCGCACGGCCGGCGCCGCGGAAGTGCTGGTCGCGTCGCCGTACCGCTTTGCATTGATGCATGAATTGCGCGGCGCGCCGGAGCCGACATTGGCCGAGCATGTCGCGCGCCTGGCGCCAGCCGACCTGACCCTGGTGGAAGGCTACAAATGGGAAGCGATTCCGAAAGTCGAAGTACACCGCCCCATCATCGGCCAGCCGAGCCTGTATGCGGAGGATGCGCATATCGTCGCGGTCGCAAGCGATGCAGCGGCACCCGCCACATTGCCGCGCGAGCTGGCGTGGCTGGATTTGAACCGGCAGGAACAAGTGCTGACATGGCTGTTGAAGTATATGGCGTGGTGATGCATTGAAGCGATCACGCATGCGGTTGAAAAAGCCGGCGGTTGCTGCGGCGGGTGTGGCGGGGCGGTGGAGGCTGCCGCAGTGAATGGATTTTCAAATCAATCCATGCGGCGGAAGGCGATTTGCTTTAGGCGATCCGCTTTTCCGGACGGTGCAGCATCACATTGTTTTTCTTCCTTCTCCAAAGGAAAAATGATGCGATGCTGCCCGTTTTGTTCATTTAATTCGAGCCCTGCGCAAGCCAGCAGTTTGCAAATACGCAGGCTTACCGCTCTTTCAATACTTATAAAATCCGCACGAAATGATCACGCCATCGACCACTTCAAAATATGCTGATTTCGCTTGATATTCCTTGGTGACAGGATGCGGCCACTTGTAATCTGTCTGTCCCTTGCCATTGGCTTTTGCCTTTTGCACGATCTCTTTCATGAAAAACTTGCCGTCCACATCGTTCACGGTAATGAGGCTCTTGCCGATCAGTTTAGGATTGACACCGTGGGCCAATACCACGCCGTCAAAATCGTAGATGCTCAGGTAAAGATCGCGATCAATGAATTGACCTTTCGGGTTGGATGCCTCGGCCAGCAGTTGTTCTTTGCCCTTCGCTTTGGTGAAAGCGACCGCTTTTTTCACGATTGCCATTGCCTCATCCGCCGTACCGTGTTCGGCCGCAAAAACGCTGGCGCTAAAAACCCATGCAAAAAGCACGGCGAAACAATACTTGATCCATTTTTTTGCAAACACAGGCTATCCCCTATCAAGAATTTGTTGGTTAAATATGTGTCGAGATTGACCGCGACACCGTCGAAGTATTGCCCGCTGCCGCGCGACTTGTCAAATTTCCTTCTTGAGCGTCGAATGGCGGCGGCCACCGCCGAGGAGGCACACGAGTTATGCGTTTCTTGACGAGATGACCGACGCCGCCGCGCGGCAGCCCTTCATTAATTCTTGAAATGTGTTTATCCTGCACATGTTGCGGGTCTGATTTCTAAGTTGGCAAACCTGCGAGCGTGAGGATTAAGGCACGTGTACGGAATAACTTCCCGATTTGTCTCGCGGCAGACGGTGCATTGCCGCGTTGCCCTCGTTTGTGTAGCCCGCTACATGGCACGCGGGGCGCCTTGCATATAATTCCGCGAGTGCTATTTCGACTTAAGTCATAAAGGAAAAACTGCGTGAAACGTGTCATCTTTAATCAAAAAGGCGGCGTCGGAAAGTCGACGATTGCGGTCAATCTCGCCGCCATTGCAGCCAGCCGGGGGAAGAAGACCCTGCTGATCGATATCGACCCGCAATGCAATTCCAGCCGCTATCTGCTGGGCGAAACCAGCAACGACGCGACACCGACGTTGACCGATTACTTCGAGCAGACGCTGAATTTCGTTCTCTATCCCAAGCCGATCGCCAGTTTTGTGCATGCGACCCGCTTCGAAAATCTGTTCTTGATTCCATCGCATTCGACAATCGCCGACATGCAACCCAAGCTGGAATCGCGGCACAAGATCTACAAATTGCGCGACATGCTCAATGAGCTGGCCAAAGAGTACGAAGAAATCTTCCTCGACACGCCGCCTGCCTACAATATTTTCTCCCAGTCCGCGCTAATCGCCGCCGATAGTTGCATCATTCCGTTCGACTGCGACGATTTCTCGCGCCAGGCGCTGTATAGCCTGATGAACAATGTTCGCGAGATCAAAGCGGACCATAATCCCGGCTTGGTAATCGAGGGCATCGTGGTGAACCAGTTCCAGGCACGCGCAAGCTTGCCACAACGGCTGGTCGATGAACTCAAGGCCGAAGGCTTGCCAGTGTTCGACAGCAAACTCTCCAGTTCGGTCAGGATCCGCGAGTCGCACGACCGCTGCCTCCCGATGATCCATCTCGATGCACGGCACAAGGTCAGCACTGAATATATTGCGTTGTATGAGGAATTGCAGGCGGCAGCATAGCGCCATGGACCATGGCAACGAGGGGTAGCAAGATGGTGATGCAAACCGTTTTCTCTATTTTTAGGGCGTTGGCTGCTTACCCTCGTTATCTGATAATCGATGCCATTGAATTTGTCGTTACGGTGCGCCGCTATTATCCCAATGCCCAGTTTCGGCGTGCCGATTTGAGATGTCTGTGGGCGTATCTCTTGCGCAGCCCGTATACGATTTGTCAGCGCTATTTACAAGATTTCCCAGACGATAAAGTGCAAAAGATCTATGGCGAAAGTTTTTTTACCACCCTGGAGGAAATTGCCAAAGCGGTCAAGCTTACGGAGCGAGATACCATTTACGATCTGGGTTGCGGCCGTGGCCGTAGCGTCTTCTGGTTTAACGCGATGTACAAATGCCGCGCCGTTGGCGTCGAGATCAACCCGACGTTTGTGCGTCAAGCCCGAAAGATCAAGAAAAAGGTCGGCATGGATGGCGTTGAGTTCATCTTCGCGAACCTGATGGACATCGATTACGACGATGCCACCGTTATTTATATGTATGGAACCGCCTTTACCGATCAGGCGATTGCAAAGCTGGTCGATTGCTTTACAGCTCTCAGGCCGGGAACACGCGTCGTCTCTGTCAGTTATCCGCTGACTGATTATACGGATGTCCCTTTGTTTGAATTGGAACAAACCATCAAGGGAAAGTACCTGTGGGGGGACGCAAATATTTATGTCCAGCGCAAAATATAGTTTTGTGCGTTCTCCATGAAAAAATCGCTAGGAGCAGCGTGCGTCATTTCGACGCACGCCAACTACGGCAGCTTCTCCGCCGCCGTACGCGCAGTTCCATGCCCGACCGCGAACACCGCCTGCACCGGACTCGATAGATTCAGCTTCTTCAAAATATTCTGCATGTTCCTTAATGCGACATCAATACCGGCACGGTCATCGAATCCAGGACGGTGCGTGTGACGCCTCCCAGCAGCACTTCACGGAAGCGCGAGTGGCCATAGCCGCCCATCACGATCAAATCGGAAGACAGGTCGGTTGTCATCGACAACAGGGTATTGCCGACATCGATATCGGTGCGGTGCTGCGCGACGT
>CAMLDH010000340.1 GCA_946478765.1 uncultured Oxalobacteraceae bacterium
CCAGCATCGCCGTGCCGATTTCGCTGCTCGGCACCTTCGCAATCATGTACTTGCTCGGCTACAGCCTGGATAATTTTTCCTTGATGGCGCTCACGATTTCCACCGGCTTCGTGGTCGACGACGCCATCGTCGTACTGGAAAACGTGATGCGCCATATGGAGCAGGGCAAGCGGCCGCTGCAGGCGACCTTGCAAGGCGCGCGCGAGGTCGGCTTTACCGTCTTGTCGATGAGCATCTCGCTGGTGGCGGTATTCATTCCGATGCTGTTCATGGGCGGACTGGTCGGACGCCTGTTCCATGAATTCGCCGTCACGCTATCGGTCGCCGTGCTGGTGTCGCTGGTCGTTTCGCTGACCACGACGCCGATGATGTGCGCCAAATTGTTGAGGCATGAACCAGAGCGTGAGCGCGGCCGGTTGTTCATGGCGAGCGAACGTTTTTTCAATGGGCTGCTGGCGCGCTACGACAAAAGCCTGCGCGTGGCGCTGCGCCATCCGCTGATCACGATCATTGCGCTGTTGACGGTGATCGGCTTGAATTTTTATTTATATGCGGTCGTGCCGAAAGGGTTTTTTCCGCAGCAGGATACCGGGCGCATCCAGGGCTCGATCCAGGCCGATCAGGCCACGTCGTTCCAGGCCATGCGGCCCAAGCTGGCGGCGTACATCGACATCATTCGCGCCGACCCGGCCGTGGCGAGCGTGACCGGTTTCACCGGCGGCAGCCAGCGCAATACCGGGCAGGTATTCGTCGCGCTCAAGCCGCTGGAAGAGCGCAAAGTCAGCGCCGACGACGTCATCAACCGCCTGCGCCCCAAGCTCGCCGCGGTGCCCGGCGCTGCATTGTTCCTGCAGGCGGCGCAGGATATCCGGGCCGGCGGCCGGCAAGCGAATGCACAATATCAATATACCTTGCAAGGCGATAATCTGGATGACCTGAGCACTTGGGCACCGCGCTTTTTGCAGGCGTTGCGCGACGTGCCGGAACTGACCGACGTCAACACCAATCAGCAGGACAAGGGCTTGCAGATCACGCTCAATGTCGACCGTGCCACGGCGGCACGCCTGGGCGTCACGCAGCGCATGATCGACGCCACGTTGTATGACGCATTCGGGCAGCGTCAGGCATCGGTGATTTATGCGCAGCGCAACCAGTACCACGTGATCATGGAAGTGGCGCCCGAATACTGGCAGCAACCCGAGACGCTCAACAACATGTATGTTCGCAGCAATACCGGCGCGATGGTGCCGCTGAGCGCGTTTGCGACTTACGAACCGACCACCACCACGCTGTCGGTCAACCACCAGGGACAATTCCCGGCGATGACGCTGTCGTTCAACCTGGCGCCGGGGGTCGTCTTGAGCGATGCGGTGCGGGCGATCGACAACGCCAGCATGCGCATCGGCATGCCCAATACGCTGCACGGCAGCTTCCAGGGCACGGCGAAGGTGTATCAGGCGTCGTTCGCCACGCTGCCTTTCCTCGTGCTGGCGGCGCTGTTGACGATTTATATCGTGCTCGGCGTGCTGTACGAAAGCTATGTGCATCCGATCACGATTCTGTCGACGCTGCCGTCCGCCGGCGTCGGCGCGATCCTGGCGTTGTTGCTGTTCAAGATGGAGCTGTCCATCATGGCCTTCATCGGTATCGTTCTTCTGATCGGCATCGTGAAAAAGAACGCGATCATGATGATCGACTTTGCGCTGGCGGCGCAGCGCGACGAGAACAAGCATCCGCTGGACGCGATTCATCAGGCGTGCCTGCTGCGTTTTCGGCCGATCATGATGACCACCATGGCGGCATTGCTCGGTGCGCTGCCGCTGGCGCTGGGCGCCGGCACCGGATCGGAACTGCGCCGGCCGCTGGGGGTGACCATCGTGGGCGGCCTGATTCTCAGCCAGGTACTGACGCTGTACACCACGCCGGTGGTCTATCTGTACATGGATCGTTTTAATGCCTGGGGCCGCAGGACGTGGGCCAGGTTGCGCGGCCGCCCGGCCAAC
Source organism: uncultured Oxalobacteraceae bacterium (assembly GCA_946478765.1). The sequence goes on from CAMLDH010000340.1 coordinate 2,004, forward strand.
CGGCCTGCGTAAGTAACACATGGAGATTGCATGACATTGTTTCAGATGCGAATGACGCGGATCGGCATTGCAGTACTTGTGCTGCCACTGGGCGGGTGCGCGCTCGGGCCGGATTATGTCCGGCCGGCGGTCGATGCCCCGGCAGCGTTCAAGGAGCTTGACGGCTGGAAAACGGCGCAGCCGCGTGATCACGAACTGCGCGGCAAGTGGTGGGAGGGCTATCAGGACCCGGCGCTGGATGCGCTCGAACAGCAGATCACGCTATCGAATCAGAATCTGGCGCAAGCCGAAGCGCGGTTCCGGCAAGCGCGCGCGCTGGTGCAGTCGGCGCGTGCCGGCCTGTTCCCGACCATTACCGGAAGTGCGTCGGCCACCCGCACCAGCGGCGCCGGCGGTCGCGGCATTCAGAACCCGGCCCCTGGCGGCACGGTTGCCGGTGGTGCGGTCAACAATCATGCGCTGAGCGTCGATGCGAATTGGGAAGTCGACGTGTGGGGCAGGGTGCGCCGCACGATCGAGGCGAATAGCGCCAATGCCCAAGCCAGCGCCGGCGACCTGGAAGCGACCCGTCTCAGTATCCAGACGCAACTGGCGCAGAATTATTTCCAGCTGCGCACGCTCGATACGCAACAGCAGTTGCTCGACAGGACCGTCGCCGATTATCGGAAATCGCTGCAGCTCACGCAGAACCAGTATGCGGCAGGCGTCGTCGCCCGGGAAAATGTCGTGCTCGCGCAAACCCAGTACAAGACCACGCAGGCACAAGCGATCGACATCGGCGTGCAGCGTGCCCAGCTGGAGCATGCCATCGCATTGCTGGTCGGTAAGGCGCCCGCTGACTTTTCATTGCCGCCGGCGCCGCTCTCGGCCGCCGTGCCCGACGTTCCGGTCGGGGTGCCATCCCGCTTGCTGGAACGCCGTCCGGATATCGCCGCCGCGGAGCGCCGCGTGGCAGCGGCAAATGCCCAGATCGGCATTGCGAAGACGGCTTATTTTCCGGATCTCACGCTGTCTGCCGCAGTCGGGTTCCAGAGCAGCAGCTTTACCAACTGGCTGACCTTGCCGAATCGCTTCTGGTCGATCGGCCCGGCCATCGCGCAGACCCTGTTCGATGCCGGCGCGCGCCGTGCGCAAACCGAGCAAGCCGTGGCTGTCTACGACGCCAATGTCGCCGCTTACCGGCAGACCGTGCTGACCGGTTTTCAGGAAGTCGAAGACAACCTGGCGGCACTGCGCATTCTGGAACGGGGAGCGCAGGTGCAGAATGACGCCGTGCAGGCCGCGCGCGAATCGGTGGCGCTGATCACGAACCAGTACAAGGCGGGCATCGTCAGTTACCTGAATGTGATTACGGTGCAAACCACGGCATTGAGCAATGAACGCACCGCGCTCGATCTCCTGAACCGCCGCCTGGCGGCCAGCATTCTGTTGATCAAGGCATTGGGTGGCGGCTGGGAGGGGATTGCAGACTGAATCTGAGGGGCGGCCGCTGCAGGATTGTGGCGCAGCGCATGCGGTATGAAATTCTCGATCTCGCGCTTTGCCGTAACATCGGCCGCGCCTGGGCAATATGCCATGTGCTGAACTTGCTTGCCGGTTAGCGGCATTGATTTCTCCGCAGCTCGGCAAGCGATAGCGGGATTGTCCAGAGGCGGTTTCCCCCGCCCCCGGACGCCACTTCATGCCGAGGGCAAGATCATTAAAACTCTTCCCACTCGCTGCCAGCGGCAGCGACCGGTGCCTGCGCTACTCGCTTGAGCGGCTTCGCGCTGATCGCCTGGCGCTTGGCGTTGCTGCTTGCGGATCCCGTTTTGGCAGCTAGGGCCGGGTGGCCTGCCGCCTTCAACGGCGCGGCGGCGATCGCGTACGTTCCGTCGAGCTTGAATACGCTGACCAGTTGAGACAGGTTACCGGCTTGATCCTGCATGGCTTGAGCCGCGGCGGAGGCTTCTTCCACCAACGCGGCATTTTGTTGCGTTACCTCATCCATTTGCGTGATGGCTTGGTTGATCTGCTCGATGCCGGATGTCTGTTCCTGGCTGGCGGCCGTGATCTCGCTGATGATGTCGGATACGCGCTTGACGCTTTCCACAACCTCGTCCATCGTGGCGCCGGCTTGATCGACCAGCTTGGCGCCGGCATCGACTTTTTCCACCGAATCGCCAATCAGGGTTTTGATTTCCTTGGCCGCCGCCGCACTACGCTGCGCCAGGTTGCGCACTTCGGACGCCACCACCGCAAAGCCGCGGCC
>CAMLDH010000341.1 GCA_946478765.1 uncultured Oxalobacteraceae bacterium
AAAGCGCTCAACCCTATTCGCTTTGGCGAGCAGGTCGCCATTTTGTGTTCCGGGCTATTGTTTGGCATCGCGCATGCGGGGGGCGGTTCTCGCTATGTGTTGTTTGCCACGCTCGCCGGTTTTGGCTACGCCTATGCGTATTCGAGAGTTCGGCGTATTGAGGCCCCGATCATCGTGCATTTCACATTGAATGCGGTTCACTTTATTGGCTTCACTTACCCTCAAATCCTGTAAGGGCCGTAGGGAGTGCGTCTCTTAGTTAATGTAATAGAAACGCGCTGATGGTGGTGATGTTGGAAACCGTCACGCATATTTCGACGGTCTCCGGTCGTCGGACAACGCGAGCAGATTTTTCGGCATGCAATCTATCTCCTCGCGCACATAGCGCCATCCAGTCCTGTCGAAAATATTTACACCTGGTATCTCAAACACACTTCAAAATTTACCAAATGCATTTTAACTGGTTGATTTAAAAAAACATTTTCATATGGCATTAAACTTGCTCTTACTGAAATTCAGTACCTGATTTTCTTAGCTTAGGCTTCATTTGAGAAAAACCATGCTGGCAAAATTTAATTTTATTTCAATAAGAAAGTGCAACATGAATCTAAAAAATATTGGTGTAGCCGCATTTGCTGCGGTAACAATCGGTTTCGCTGGAACTGCCGCCGCTGGAACAATTCCATATGCTAATACAGGCACGGAAAATGCCGCACTGTATAACTTCACCGCAGCAAGTACCGGTGATGTGACTGCTTATTATTTCGGCTCTACGGCCGGCTATACCAATGAATTGACATTGCTTATCAATGGCATGGAAACCGGCATTCAAGGCCTGAACAACCATACCTCATCGCATGGACAATCGCTGGTCCTCGGGCATGCGAATGCGGGCGACAGCCTTGTGTTCAAGATGGTCAATATTTCGCCGGGAGGTGTCGGCCCTTGGTACTCGGATAAATCTCTGAACTGGGATGGGATCAATCACGTATATTCAACAGATTTCGCTGGTGATTTTGCTATTCCCGCAGGTGTTTTTGTGGCCTTTGAAGATCTGCCACAAGGCGGTGATTTGAACTACAACGATGAAACATTCGTGTTTACCAATGTAAATACGGATGTGCCCGAACCGGCTACGCTGTTGCTTACTGCGCTAGGTCTTGGTGTATTGGGACTGCGTTCACGCCGGACCAATCAGTAATGTCAAAACAGTTCACTTGCTGACTATTTGGAAAGCGCCTGTATAGGCGCTTTTTTGTGGGTTCTGGGTTCTGTCGCATTAATTTGAAACAGGCGAGTTTGTCGCCAGTGAGGGCATGGCTCTCTTATGCAGGACGAAGTAGTCCTGCCAATGCATAAAACTGGTCGGCAAAAGACCGCTCATCGGCGCCTGCCATCAGATGTCCGCATCATGCGGTTACGTAAGCCGTAAGGTGCATCGCGATGCACCGCATTTTTAAACATCCGGCGGGTTACAACCCGCCCTACGGAATCGGTTACTTGAATTAAAGGGTTCAGCATCGGTTTAATTTGATGGCGCAAGCGATAGGCTGCCTCCCTTTAACTTGTTCCCTGCCCTGCTCCTTTCATTGGCATCAAGATTTGCGAACGCCGATTGTCACCAGATAATCGCGCGGCATCGCGACCCCGAGTTCCGTTTTGAAGCCCTCATGGTAGGCGATGAAATCCTGTTTCAGGCTTTCATAACGCTGTGGATCGAGGGTTGCCGCCAGCGTCTTGGTTGGTCCGTAGCCGGACACGAACATTTCCCACACCGCTTCACCGCTTGGCTCGCGCAGTACCGTCGTGCCGGTCTCGAAACGCAGGTCAAAGCTCGCACCGAGAAGCTGCTGCACGCGCTCCCTACTGCCCCATTCGAAGGGTGACGGCGGCGATGCTGGCGCGGCCATGTAGGGCTTCATGACCTTGAACAATCCTGCGATCGTGCCATCGGGCGACCAGGTTGTCAGGCCGATCCGGCCGCCTGGTTTGCACACCCGCGACAACTCGGCGGCGGCAGCGTCCGGATTGCTGACGAACATGACCCCGAATGTTGAGATCACCGCGTCAAACGTCTTGTTTTCAAAAGCAAGCGCTTCAGCATCTCCCAGTTGAAAATCGATCTTCAATTGCTCGGCAGCGGCGTATGCTTTGGCGGCTTCGATGAGATCGAAACCGATGTCGATGCCGGTCACCTGCGCACCCCGAGCGGCAATCCGGCGTGCAGCCCAGCCGGTACCTGTCGCCACATCGAGGATGCGTTCTTCCGGTTGAGGGTCGAGGCGAATCACGCAATGCTCGATTGCATCGGCGATGGTCCGGCTGATCTTGTCGTAACTCGATCCTCCGCTATTCCAGATGGCAGCCACTCTCAGATTCTGCGGCTGGATAGTTTCTGTGCTCATGTTGCCTCCTTTAAAGAAAATAGCCTTGCTCTGAATCCCGAGCTGTCTCCGCACGGCAAAAAAAGCCGCAGGCACTGGCTGGCGAATGCCCTTCTACGCTATCAAAATAGGACTGGAAGACAGCGACGATTTGAGGAACAGCAAATTACCCGAGGAATTGGCAAAAGCGATTTACCATTGCGGAAAATCTGCGCTGAGGCACATAACGACATGGATGCGCGTTATCAAGAACTGACTCGCGCAAAGCGATTCGCAGCCTGAAACTATTCTGTGCAACGGCATTCAACGTGGAAGTCTTGCGATTTCCACTCTCTTTCTTTGCAGCGCTACCCATACGCATAAAGCTATAATCGCCCCAACTCTTTTCCATGAGGTTGGTCGTGCCCTATCGTTTTTCCGTACTACATCAATATCTCTTGCCGAAGCAGGCGCTGACTGAATTCGCCGGCCGTATCGCAGGCGCGCAGGGCGGCAGCCTCTCGCCGCACCTGATCCGCTGGTTCGTGCGGAAATACGGCGTGAACATGAGCGAAGCGCAGAATCCGGACCTGGCAAGCTATACGAGCTTCAACGATTTCTTCACGCGCGCATTGCGCGAGGGTGCGCGCCCGCTGGCCGACAGCGACTTCATCTGCCCGGTGGATGGGGCGATCAGCCAGTTCGGCGCCATCGAGCACGACCAAGTCTTCCAGGCCAAGGGGCACCGCTATTCGACAACCGCGCTGGTCGGCGGCGACAAAGCGCTGGCGGCGCAGTTCGACCACGGCAGCTTCGCCACGCTGTACCTCAGTCCGCGCGACTACCATCGCATTCACATGCCGTGCGACGGCAGGCTGATGCGCATGATCTATGTGCCGGGCGCGTTGTTTTCGGTGAACCCGACGACGGCGCGCGGCGTGCCGGGATTGTTTGCCCGCAATGAGCGCGTGGTGTGCGTGTTCGAGTCGGCGTTCGGTCCGTTCGTGCTGGTGCTGGTCGGCGCCACTATCGTCGGCAGCATGGCGACCGTGTGGCACGGCGTGGTGAATCCGCCGCGCGGTGGTAGCGTGCGCGAGTGGCATTACAAGGATCAGGAGATCGTGCTGAAAAAGGGGGAGGAAATGGGCCGCTTCCTGCTCGGTTCCACGGTCGTGATGCTCTTTCCGCGCGGCGTGATGGCGTTCAACCCGGAATGGACGGCGGAGCGCGCGATCCGCTTGGGCGAGGCGATGGGCCGCAAGCCGGCAGCCTGAGACATGGAAAATCCGAGCGCCAACATGCGCGCCAACTAATCTCTATAATCACCCCCACCTTCACCCGAGAGAACCCCATGACCACTTTCATGTACACCACATCCATTCCCGTTTTCAAACAGATGTTGACCAGCTTGCACACCATTCTGGGCAAGGCTGAAGCGCACGCGGCAGAGAAAAAAATCGAGCCGGCTGCATTGCTGCAGGCACGTTTGTTTCCCGACATGTTTCCCTTGATCCGCCAGGTGCAGATTGCAGCCGATTTCGCCAAGGGCGTCTCGGCACGGCTGGCCGGCGTCGAGGTGCCGGTGTATGACGACAAGGAACAAACCTTTGCGGAGTTGCAGGCGCTGATTACCAAGACCCTGGCGTTTATCGAAGGCCTGAGCCCAGCCCAATTCGACGGCAGCGAAGCGCGTGAAATCGTTTTGCGTCCGGGTACGCCGAAAGAGAAAAAATTGGTCGGCCAGTCTTATCTGTCGAATTACGGCTTGCCGCAATTTTTCTTCCACGTCACCACCGCGTATGCGCTCTTGCGGCACAGCGGCGTGGATGTCGGCAAGCGCGATTATATGGGGGCGTATTAAGAG
>CAMLDH010000342.1 GCA_946478765.1 uncultured Oxalobacteraceae bacterium
AATGGCCAGGCGGCAGGCGATAGATGTGCAGTAAATGTTGAACGGCGCGTTTCGCCCCGCTTATTTCATCCGGAACGGCGTTGAAACCGATGTGTGCGTCGAATGAAACCAGATCCTGCACCAGAGATGCCATATCGCGATGCAATCTGAATTGCGCGGGCGAGGCAGCATAGGCGGCCAATTCGGGCGTGGCGCCGCGTGCCAGTGCAAATGTCGGCTTTCCCAGCAGTAGTCCTTCAAGGGTAGTCGACCCAAACGATTCTTCACAAAGCGAAGGAATGACGATGGCGTGCGCACTGGCGGCCATTTGCAATGTTTTTTCAGGCGTGCACCAGCCAAGGAAGCGGATTTGACTGCCGCCGAATTGCGCATTTAATCGGGCCTCGTCCGGCCCATCGCCGGCGATGGTGACGCGCATGTTTGACGGAAGACGCGGAGCGATCTCGCGTAAAAACGTCTCCACCCCTTTTGCGGGATAGATTTTTGCCGCGGAAAATACATGGATTTCATCGGTGGGCATCGGCGCGCTTGCTGCGCGCGCGCGTTGTAAGCTTTCGCTGTCTATAAAATGATGCACGGTGGCGCCCCGTGACGCAGAACTCACGGTACGGGCACAGTTTCTCTTCAGCATATCCGACACAAACACCGTCTTGTGACGGCGGAATCCGTCGGCTACTTCTTGCCGGAATCGTATGACCGCCGTTGTTGATACAGCACGCTGAAGCGCATTGGGGTGCGGCGTTCTGCAAAAAGCGCATTCTGCCGGGTCGAGGGACGTGCAAATGCCATCCTTGCGAAAGCGGATATTGATGAGGCAATCGCTGCCCTGGTCATGCCTGGTCTGGATGAAATTGATGTCCGCAGGAATGTAGCGGGCAACGTTGGGCACGTGACCGTGGTAATGAATGACATCGTAGCGGTGCGCGTGCCGCAGAATGATGCGGGCAAAATGCCTAGCCAACCAGGTACGCCTGGGCGGCAGAAACATGCCGAGTTTGCCTTCCTTCCACCCGGCATGATGGCCGTTCAACTCGCCGAAGAAGCTGCCGCCGAACTTTCCTTCGTCGCCGGCCACGTCGATCGGGTGTTGATCGCCACCCAGTACATCCACTGTGTGTCCCGCTCGTACAAGCAGGCGAGAGAGCGTAAGCGCATGTTTGGCGAGGCCTCCCATATTGCGATAAGGAATATCTTCGCTGACGACGAGGATGCGCATGATTCAAGGCCGCAGCCGTCTGGCGACAGTGCGCAGTGCGGCGCGCTCTTCCACACCGGCGATGAACGCAAATCCGGCCAATGCCAATATCAGCAATGCTGCCGAAACAATCAACATGGTGCCCATCAAGCTGGCAGGGATGAGCCACTTGAGCGGAAACAGGAACCCGAAAACAAGCAGACCGACATAGAGACTGCGCCCGAATCCTTGACGCAGGGTATCGGCGAATGCAATCGGCACCGTGCGCCCATGAACAAACAGGAGGAAGGCGGCGCTCATCCCACATGCAGCGATCAAATGTGCAATCGCAGCGCCCACGATGCCGTCGCCCAAGGCGCCAATATAGACGAGTCCAACACCGATAATGCCGCGAGTCAATGCAAAGTGACCGGTGACGCGCGGATGACCCAACGCGTCATTGACCAGCGACGGAATATTGGTCAAGGAGTCGATCAAGAGCGCAACCGTCATCAACACCAGCACTGGATATCCTTGCGCCACAAATGCTTCGCCAACCCAATGGCGCAGAAACTCATCGCCTGCCAGCACAATCACGCCGAGTGCGACGAGATTGATGTAGGTGACGTACCGCATCGCACCGAGATAGATCGGGCGCAATTCATGAATGCGTTCGGACGCTGCCAGAGCACTCGCTCTCGGATAGATGACGCTCGATAATCGATAGGTGAGGCCCAGAATGCGGCTTGCCAGTGTGACCGGCACGGTATAGAAAGTGAGCGCAACCGGCCCTGCCAACGCCCCGACAATCAGCTTGTCGCCATGCTGATGCAGGGTGGATGCCAGCTTGCTGAGATACGCATAAGCGCTGAAAGAGGTCAGGGCCTTTCGCACTTCCTGGCCTGGCCAACGGAATCGCATGTTCAATTCAAGCCGATGTATCAGAAACACCAGGTAGATCACATTCAGCGCGGAGACGGCGACGCGCGCCGCGATCACGCCTGCCACGCCCCACCCGAGAAGCGCGGCGATGACGGAAATTACATTGACGAACACGCCGAAGAATGCTTCGCTTTGTGCCGATCGATCATAGCGTTGCAATGCCTGCGGCACGACGATCAGGTAATTCTGGGCTTGTGTCAGCGCGAACCCTACTGCGCCGACGCGCAATGCGAGAGCGGCGGAATCGCCTGCGCTGTTCGATAAATCGAAAAAATGCGTTACCAGAAAGCCGGCTCCGAAAAAAATGCCGAACCCACCCAATATGCCAAGCAATCCATAGAAGAATATGCCGAACCAGAATGTTTCATCGAAGCGCCTGTGATCGTTGGCGGCGTGCGCCTCCGCCAGGTACTTGATGGCGCCGGCGCTCAAGTTAACATCGAGTACGGCAAAATAGCCGATAACGGAACTGACGATGGTAACGACGCCATAGCCTTCCAGTCCCAATGCACTGATCAACAGAGGAACGCTGGCCAACGACGCAATGGCCGGTAGAGCGGAGCCGGTCACATTCCAGAGGGAATTACGTAGTAGCATAATCGAGCGACTGTTGATGGGAATGTTGCAGCGTCTGTTGTTGTGCGTCTTGGCGCGACTGCGGATATTTCAGGGACACGGCCAGGAAAGGCAGCGCCATGGTGAAGCCGATCAGCAGCATGGTCCTGAATTCAATGATGGGCGTGCCGATCAACAGCGTCGGTAGCCAGAACAGTAATCCGGCAAATCCCATATCGGCGATCAAGCGGGGATTTCCCGCAAGGAATTTGCGATGCCTGAAATAATATGTCGCGAACTTCCACAGCATTGTCGAGAACAGAAACAGGCCGATCAATCCGGTTTTCAGAATGAGGTGGCCAAAGCCGCTATGCACAAAATCGAATTTGCCAAAATGATAGGAAAGGATGTCCTGGTCGCCGGTAAAGGTGCCCCACGTGCCCAGTCCGGTCAGCCAGTTATGGCCTATGCTTCTTGCCGCAGCCAGCAATTCGTAAAATCGATTTTCCGTTTCAATATTTTTTTCCGGCGAAATATCGTAGATAAGGGCAGAGATGAAATTGCCGTCGCCGTGGCTGCTGTATTGAAGGCGCTGCTGGAAAAATACAAGCGCAGTCGTCAACAGGATTCCGGTCGCCAATAGCAGGAATTGCGTCCGCCTTTTGTTCGGCAATTGGTACAGCAATAATGCGAACATCAAAGCGATGCCGATCAATGAAGACCGTCGAAACGAGAGGGCTACCGTTGCAATTTCCAGCGCCAAAAACAGATAGAGCGACAAGCGTTTGATCGCCGCGATCTTCTTTCCCGATGTGAGCAACCATGCGGCCCAGAAAGCAGCCAGACTCGCAATAAAGTTGTCATTGATATCGAAGAAGATCAGCTTCATTTCCAATCCTTCGAAATTTTTATAAGGATTGGCGCTGTCGCCGCCGAACCACACGTATCGGATGATGCCGAATGCTGCCCGCAGGCCCGCCAGAGAGATAATGACGAACAATAATTTTTTCTGGTCCTTGGCCGTTCTGAACGCCGATATGACCAGGAACATGAATATCAGCATGTTCAATACGTTAATGATGCCGCTATACCCGACTATGTCGAAAAAATTAATGCCGGAAATGATGCCGACCACTATATGTGCTAGCAGCAGCCCGGCAAAGCCGACAAAATAGGGCGATATCGGCGGCGCCAATTGCGGATAGGACGGCGTAGCCAATCTACGCAGCAGCGTGGCAAGTCCCGCAGTGAATAGAAGCAGGTTGAACAAGGAAAAATTCAATACGCCTACGCCGCGGGAATAAATCGTGTTTTCGATTTGCAATTGCCCCCACGTCGAGGAAGAAAACAACATCAGAACAGCCAGCATTGGCAGCGCGATGATTTTGGGTGATTTGAGACATATCACAATAATTGCCGGAATCGCCAAAAGCGCCAGCAGGGCCAAGCCAATCGTATTGAATAGCAGCATATCCGTATTAAATTAGATAATTCATTTACGCAAAATTATTTGTGTCGTGAAAAATAGAAAGGAGTAGGGTGCGCTTGCGCAC
>CAMLDH010000343.1 GCA_946478765.1 uncultured Oxalobacteraceae bacterium
ACCACCGAGATCTACACTCTTTCCCTACACGACGCTCTTCCGATCTATCGCCCATGAACAAGCCGTGCGTCGCCACCGCAAACACCCTGGCGGCGCCCCGGGCACGGCAGGCGTGGGCGGCGCGGACAATCGTCGTGCCGGTACTGATCAGGTCGTCGATGATGATGGCGTCTTTTCCGTTGACATCTCCCGCCAGCATATCGCCGCTGACCGCGTCGCCGCTGCGGTATTTCTCCGCGAAGGCCGCGCCGGCCGGCTTGCCAAGCATCTCGCTCAACAGTTCCCTGAAGCGGCCGGCACGCTTGATGCCGCCGGCATCCGGCGCAACGACCACCACGTCCCTATCCTTCAGCAAGGGAGCGAAATACTTGACGAACAGCTTGTTGGCTTCGAGATGTTCGGTATTGCAGCGGAACGCATTCTGGAATGCCGCAAGATTATGCACATCCAGCGTCACGAGCGCATCGGTACCCACCGCCTCAAACAGCGCGGCGACATAACGTGTGGTGACCGGATCGCGCGGTTTGGTCTTCCGGTCCTTGCGCGCATACGCCAGATAAGGAATGACCGCAGTGACCCGCGCGGCGGCGGCATCCTTTAACGCGCCGATGAAAAACAGCAGCCGGCACAGCTTGTCATTACCGCTTTGCTGATGATCGGAATACAGCGACTGGATGACGAAGACATTTTTTCCGCGTACGCTGACCAATGGGCGTGCCTTATGCTCGTCATCCTCGAACTCGCGTTCCTCGTGCGCACTCAAGGCGACGCCAAGCCGCTGGCTTACCTGTTGGCCAAATGTACGACTGCTGTTGAGCGCGAAAAGTCTCAATGCATTGTCTAACGTGGGCGAGTGAGATAGGCCTTCTTCCATCGATGACATTTCTCTACTTGAACGCATGAAGAGGCTGCGAAAGACAGGTTCACGGTGCTGGGCGTCAACCGCGTCACACTGCTTGCGTTACTGGAAGCCGTTGTCTCCATCGCATATTTTGATCATCACGGGTCGGCTCAAGTTCCCAATCATCGACACCACGCCCACCATCTGCACCGGCATGCCGATCCGTGGCAGCAGCGATCAACGATCTTCCGCATAGCCAATTGCCGGCCGTTTATCCGCACTTTCGATCATGCATTTCACGCCGCTACTCACCGGTACTTGCAAGCAGGTCGCACCACTTTGAGCGATCTCAATTTCGCGGAATCCGGCAGGCGCACACTTAAATTCATTTCCGTCCAATGCGCGAACACAGGCATGGGAGAGAACATGAACGTCGCCGCGCGCGCATCGAAAAAACCGGCGAATGAAACATTGAGGTTCCCTCGATATTTCGTCTGCCATCAGGTGAATTTTATGCAGTGAGCTTTTCCTGATTTTGTGCACGCCTCCAGCAATCGAGATATTGCATTGGCGACCGGTACCTGAGTGTCGAATACTGGCGGATTCGATTATAAAAGACTTCAATGTATTCGAAACTGGCAGCCCTCATTTCAGCATGGGTAGCGTAACGCAGGCCATGGTACCGCTCGTTCTTGAAACTGTTAAACCAGCTCTCTGCCGGCGCGTCAGAGCAATGCTCTGACTCCCAGCAATTCCCCTTGCGGCTCATCGAGCCCTCGGCCCGCAGTCTGGACAGTTACATCGCTTCCGGCGTCACCGCTTTGCTGCCGGCGCCCAGGAGCTTGCCTTGCGCTGCCGCCTTGCCCCAGTTACGCAGCGTCTGGTCACCCAGCCCCAGTTCCTTGACCACTGCCGCGATCGACTCGCCGCCCGTGACGCGGTTGACGGCAAGTTCCTTGAACTCGGTCGTGTATGCCTGTTTCGATATTTTTTTCATTGCCTGTCTTTCCCAAGTAACGTTAATTTTACGTCACCTATGGAAGACTAAATTTCAGGGGAAGCTCACTGCTGGACCGGCTGCTGCATCACGCCCACATCGTGCCGATCGCCGGAGAGAGCTATCGGCTCAAGCATCAGCGCCAGGCCGGCATGGTGCAGGTTGCCGGCGCAGTCGAATTGCGCTGAACGGCAGGTCCAGCAAGGCAGAAAAACCGGCGATGGCCGGTGACGGAGGTGTATCAGTTTTAAATCGCTGCTCGCGGCAAAACTGTATCAATTTTAAATCGCTGTTGACAGCAAATGATCAGATCCGGCGCGGCTACACGTTCGAGCGCCTTGCCCGGGTGGCCTTTTTGCCCTCCAGGTTTCTTGCCGGAGGACTAGCGCAAGGAGACGGTCTTCTTGCCAAGACCGTCCGACGACGGGGGCTTGCTTGAGTTGCGGCTGTCTTTGTCCAGGCGCGCTTCCAATTCCGCTACGCGCGCCATGAGCTTCATCATCTCATCAAAGAGAAACCGGATCAATTCATCCTTTTGCTCGGCGCGCAGCAGCGATAAATCGGGAAGGTCAGTCATGCAGTGAAGTATTCCTAATAATTCCCTGCGGAGCAAGGGAATGGTGAACAGTCACTCCAATTCTTAGAATTGGAATTACGCTCCACGCTTCCTTCCCACACTCGGTTGCCCTCATGCAGTTGCGCTTCACTTCGCTCACTGTGGTCAGCCCGCAGCGGGACTTTCACCCACAGGAGTGCGCCCATGCTGGGCGCACGCATAAAAAAAGCCGACCTGAGGTCGGCTTTTTCATTTGTCGCTTATCGCTTAAGCATGCTCGCCCAGTACGGCAACCGTAACATCAACCACGACATCCGTATGCAGCGCAACGGATACAGCGTGATCGCCAACGATCTTGAGCGGACCTTGCGGCATGCGGATCTGTGCTTTCTCAACCGGGAAGCCTTGCTTGGTCAGCGCTTCAGCGATATCGAAGTTGGTGACGGAGCCGAACAAACGGCCATCGACACCTGATTTTTGCGAAATCTGAACGGTCATGCCGCTCAGCTTTTCGCCTTGCGCTTGTGCTGCAGCCAGCTTCGCAGCCGCTGCTTTTTCCAGCTCAGCGCGCTTTACTTCGAATTCGGCAACAGCGGCTGTCGTCGCACGACGCGCCATGCGTTGCGGGATCAGGAAGTTGCGAGCATAACCGTCCTTGACACGAACGACTTCACCGAGATTGCCGAGATTAACGACTTTTTCCAACAGAATGACTTGCATGTTTTTCTCCTATTTCAGTCGTCAATTACGCGTTATGCAGATCGGTGTACGGCAGCAACGCGAGGAAGCGTGCGCGTTTGATCGCAGTGTCCACTTGACGCTGGTAATGTGCTTTCGTGCCTGTCAGGCGTGCCGGCATGATCTTGCCGTTTTCCTGAACGAAATCCTTCAGGGTATCCACGTCTTTGTAGTCCACTTGTGCAACGTGCGCGGCGGTGAAGCGGCAGAATTTTTTACGCTTGAACAATGGGTTTTGCTGTTGGCGCTTTTGTTTGAGCTTGCTTTTATCGAATTTTTTACCGAATGCCATTTTTGGCTCCTGTATCTGAACTGTATCTAAATAAGGGGTGTCTCGAAATCAATGATGTGAAATACGAGGCTTTTGCTATTGCGATTCTTGCGTGCCAGAAATCCTGTAAACTGAAATGTCCCGCCTAATTCGGCCTGGTTGAATCGTCCTGAAATTTCACCTGCGGCGAGCGCAGTCATTTCAAATTCGACCAACCGCTGGACGGTTGCTTCCATTTGTTGTGAGCTGTGCAGCAACTTGGCTGACACAATCGGGATACCTGCCGGGGTGTAGCGCAATACGTCGCGCTCGGCAATGCTCGCAATAATTCGAAGCTGGTTCACACTCCTGGATGCACGCAATGAATCACGAATTTAAGCAGCGGACGCCTCAGTACGATGGCTCTTGGCAGCATCTTCTTTCTGCACAACCTTCATCATCGGCGACGGTGTCGTTTCGGCCTTCTTCATCTTGACAGTGAGGTGGCGCAACACTGCATCGTTGAACTTGAAGCCGGTTTCGATTTCGGCCAGCGTTTCGCTGTCGCACTCGATATTCAGGCAGACGTAGTGAGCCTTGGCAAGCTTCTGGATCATGTAAGCCATCTGGCGACGGCCCCAGTCTTCGACGCGATGCACCTTGCCGCCACGTGCGGTGACAATGCCTTTGTAACGTTCGATCATCGCAGGCACTTGCTCGCTCTGATCCGGATGGACGATAAATACGATTTCATAATGACGCATGTAAGCTCCTTTTGGACGGATTGAAAAATCGCCCACCTCGGCGTCAAGACGAGTGTGGGAAGAGGAAA
>CAMLDH010000344.1 GCA_946478765.1 uncultured Oxalobacteraceae bacterium
CGCCGCCGGCCGCCGGCACTTCGCGCACCCGCGCGTAATGGCCCGTGGCGATGTGCTCGGCGCCCAGCGCCATGGCGTGGTCAAGGAAAGCCTTGAACTTGATCTCGGCATTGCACAGCACGTCGGGGTTGGGCGTGCGGCCCGCTGAATATTCGCGCAGGAATTCCGCGAACACGCGGTCTTTGTATTCGGCGGCAAAGTTGACGAATTCAAACTCAACGCCAACCAGGTCCGCGACGCTGGCGGCGTCCAACAGGTCTTGGCGGGTTGAGCAGTATTCGGAATCGTCGTCGTCTTCCCAGTTTTTCATGAACAGGCCGATTACTTCATAGCCTTGTTCCTTGAGCAGCCAGGCGGAAACAGACGAGTCGACGCCGCCCGACATGCCGATAACGACTTTCTTCTTAGCCATGCATCACTCCGATTGCAGTCGGATGGGTATAGATCAGCGACAGCGGCGCGCGTTTGCCTGCCCGATAGTCATCCACGCATTGCAGCACCAGCGGACTGCGGTGCGTATCGCGACAAGCGACCAGTTCGTCATACGTCATCCACACGGCGCGCAGGATGCCGTGATCGAGCGGGCGATCATGCTGTGCGCCGAGTTCGCCGGTGAAGGCAAAGCGCAAATAGGTAACTTCCAGGCCGGTGCGCGACGACACGTAGCGCGACATGTACATGCCGACCAGCGCGGTCGGCACAAAGTCGTGCGCCGTTTCTTCCAGCGTTTCGCGCGTCACCGCGTGCAGCAAGGACTCGTTGGGATCGAGATGGCCAGCCGGCTGATTAAAGCGGACGCCATCGCTGGTTTCTTCTTCGACCAGCAAAAAACGGCCATCGCGTTCAACGATTGCGGCTACCGTGACAGAGGGTTTCCAAACGTCAGTCATACATTCCCTTGAAATTGGGCGCTCATTTTACCGTGGTATGCCTCTCGAGCGCTGCGAGATGCTGTACGCTGCGTGCGTCGGCGCGTACGATAGAGTCCGCTGCTGCGATCATCCTGCGCAAAACCGGTAAATCGCTTGATGTCGCACAATTTTTTTTGATGAATTGTTTGGCGATTGATGAAAAACCCGGCAGAATTCATCGCCCAGAACCGTTTCGATCTTCCGCCTATACTAAGGAACTTGTTTGGTACACGTTCCTGACCGCGATGCCGGACTATACGAATTAGGAAAAGGTCTCAAAAAAAGATCCTGCCGGATGCTTGCAAAAAAAGAACGGTTGTTCTATTTGGCAAATTCCGTGCAAGATTTTCATGTAAGATTCGCAAAAAATTACCAATTCTTGGAGAGGTCCATGAGTATCACCAACCCCGCCACCATGCGGACGGGTGAGCCCCGTATTGCTGCAAGCAGGAGATCAAGATGCACCGCGTAATGCTTCGCGCCAAGATTCATCGAGTGACCGTTACCCAATGCGACCTGCATTACGAAGGCTCGTGCGGCATCGACGAGAATCTGCTGGAGGCGGCCGATATCCGCGAGTTCGAAAAAATCGAGCTGTACGACATCAATAACGGCGAACGCTTTTCCACCTACGCCATCAAGGGCAAGCGCGGCAGCGGCGAGATTTCGCTCAACGGCGCGGCGGCGCGCCGGGCGCATTTGGGCGATCTGCTGATCATTTGCACGTACGCGCCGATGAACGATGCCGAGGTTGAGACCTATCAACCCAAGATCGTTTTCGTGGATGAAAAGAACCAGATTGCCGGATTTAAAAGGTAATCGACAAGGACTGACTGTGCCGGCAAGCCAATATCCCGTGCCGGCACGGATGAACCAATACATACATCACCAGGAGAAGAGCATATGGCTCTAAGGATTGGAGTACCACGGGAAGTTTTTCCGGGCGAAAAGCGCGTTGCGACCGTGCCCGAAGTCGTTGAAAAACTCATCAAGCTGGGCTTCTCGGTCGCAGTCGAATCCGGCGCGGGCGATGCAGCCAATTTCAGCGACGATACTTACCGCGCCGCCGGCGCCCAGATCATCGACGGCGCCGCCAAGCTGTGGGCCGCGTCCGATATCGTTTTCAAGGTGCGTGGACCGAGTGCGGAAGAAGTCGGCCTGATGCGCGAAGGCAGCACGCTGGTGAGCTTCATCTGGCCGGCGCAGAATCCGGAGCTGATGCAGCAACTGGCAGCGAAGAAAGTCACCGTGCTGGCGATGGATAGCGTGCCGCGCATGTCGCGCGCGCAAAAAATGGATGCCTTGAGTTCGATGGCCAACATCGCCGGCTACCGTGCCGTGATCGAAGCGGCGCATCACTTCGGCCGCTTCTTTACCGGCCAGATCACTGCCGCAGGCAAGGTGCCGCCGGCCAAGGTGTTCGTGATCGGCGCCGGCGTGGCCGGTCTGGCCGCCATTGGTGCGGCTTGCGGTCTGGGCGCCATCGTGCGCGCCAATGACACGCGCCCCGAAGTGGGCGACCAGGTGAAATCGATGGGGGGCGAATTCGTTCCTGTTGAATATACTGAAGAAGGTTCCGGTGTCGGCGGCTACGCCAAGGTGATGAGCGAGGGTTTCCAGAAGGCCCAGCGCGAGACCTTCGCCAAGCAGGCCAAAGAGGTCGACATCATCATCACCACCGCGTTGATCCCCGGCAAGCCAGCGCCCAAGCTGATTACCACTGAAATGGTGCAATCGATGAAGCCGGGCAGCGTGATCGTCGATCTCGCGTCGGAGCAGGGCGGCAACTGCGAACTGACCGAACCGGGCAAGGTGGTGGTCAAGCATGGCGTGACCATCATCGGCTACGCCGATCTGCCGAGCCGTCTGGCCAAGCAGTCGAGCACCCTGTACGCGACCAATCTGTTCCGCCTGACCGAAGAACTGTGCAAGGCCAAGGACGGCACCATCAACGTCAACATGGAAGACGAAGTCATTCGCGGCACCACGGTGGTCAAGGAGGGCAATATCACCTGGCCGCCGCCGGCGCCGAAGTTGTCGGCAGCGCCTGCCGCAACGGCCGCCAAACCGGTGGTCGCAGTACCGGCCAAGTCGCACGGCCACGGCGCGAAAGGCGAACCGGCTTCGGGCACCCGCGTTGCGATCATGTTCGGCGTGGCGGCGGCGTTGTTCTGGTTCATCGGCGCCAATGCACCGGCGGCATTCCTCGGGCACCTGACGGTGTTCGTGCTGGCCTGTTTTGTCGGTTACATGGTGGTGTGGAATGTCACGCCTGCGTTGCACACGCCGCTGATGAGCGTCACCAATGCGATTTCCAGCATCATCGCCATCGGCGCGCTGGTGCAGATCGCACCGCCGCTCGCCGCCGGCGGGATCGAGCGTCCGGGTGACTGGATACGCTGGCTGGCAGTGTTTGGTATCGTGCTCACCGCGATTAACATGTTCGGCGGATTCGCCGTTACCCGCCGCATGCTGGCAATGTTCCGTAAATAAGGGAGCGATCAATGTCTGAAAGTCTCACAACAGTCGCTTATCTGGGCGCGACTATCCTGTTCATCCTGAGTCTCGGGGGGCTGTCCAATCCGGAAACCTCGCGGCGCGGAAATCTGTACGGCATGGTCGGCATGGCCATCGCGGTACTGGCGACGGTGTTCGGGCCGCATGTATCGGCTGCCGGCATCCCGTGGATTGTCGCGGCCATGCTGGTCGGCGGCAGCATCGGACTGTATGCAGCGCGCACCGTGCAGATGACGCAGATGCCGGAACTGGTGGCGCTGATGCACAGCCTGGTCGGTCTGGCAGCGACACTGGTCGGCTATGCGAGCTACATCGACCCGGCCGCATCGGCCAATTTCGGTGGCGCGGAAAAAGCGATCCACGAGATGGAAATCTATATCGGCGTGTTGATCGGCGCAGTAACCTTCGCCGGTTCGCTGATCGCATTCGGCAAGCTGTCGGCCCGTATCGGCGGCAAGCCCTTGCTGCTGCCGGGACGCCACCTGCTCAACCTGGCCGGCTTGCTGATCGTGATCTACTTTGGCGCACAGTTCCTGCGTGCCGAGACAATGGCTGCCGGCATGACGCCACTGATCGTGATGACCGTCATTGCACTGCTGTTCGGCATTCACATGGTGATGGCGATCGGCGGCGCCGACATGCCGGTAGTGGTGTCGATGTTGAACAGCTATTCCGGCTGGGCGGCGGCGGCGACCGGCTTCATGCTGTCGAACGATTTGTTGATCGTCACCGGCGCGCTGGTCGGCTCGAGCGGCGCCATCCTGTCCTACATCA
>CAMLDH010000345.1 GCA_946478765.1 uncultured Oxalobacteraceae bacterium
CATCCATGCGGCCGGCACATGCAGGAAGATGATGCGATAGGCGTCGCCCTGCTGGTGGTCGGTCGGCGCGACGAAAAAGCCGACATACAGGCCGACCACGCCGAGAATGACGGCGATGGCGGCAAACCGGGGAATCAGTTTTCCCGCAACCGGGAAAAAATTCTGCGGCGATGCGTATTTGAACCAGTGGCTGCGGCTCGATTCGCGTGTATCGGAATGCATGTTGTTGAAGATAGACACCTGTGATGCTCCCAAAAATATGGTCCAGACGTAGCGGGCCGGGAAATCAAGCCTCCCGGTAAGGCAAGCGCGGCGCCTGTCATTCGAGAGAAATGCGCAGCGCCGCGGCGGTGGCCCATGGCGCCAGCGCTGCCGCGCCTGCCAGAACACCGCCCAGCAACAGCAGATGCGCGCTGCTGCCGAGTCCGCTGGCCTCGGCGCCCACCGCGCCGGCGCCGAAGATCAGGACCGGAATATAAAGCGGCAGCACCAGCAGCGATACCAGCACCCCGCCGCCGCGCACGCCGAGCGTCAGCGCAGCGCCGATCGCGCCGATCAGGCTCAATACCGGTGTGCCGATCAACAGGCTGAAGAACAGCACCGCCACCGACTCGCGCGGCAGGTCGAACTGTACCGCAAGCAGCGGCGCCAGCAATACCAGCGGCAGGCCCGACACCAGCCAATGCGCGATGACCTTGCCGATCACGATCACCGTGAGCGGTTCGGCCGACAGCAGCATTTGCTCCAGCGTTCCGTCCGCATAATCCAACGCAAACAAACGCCCGAGCGCCAGCATCGATGCCAGCAGCGCGGCCACCCACAGTATGCCCGGCGCCATCGTGCGCAGCAGCGCCGGCTCCGGTCCGACCCCGAGCGGAAACAGGGTAGCCACAATGACAAAAAAGAATAAGGTGATCAGCACGTCCGAGCGGCGCCGAAACGCCAGCAGCAGGTCGCGCCGAATGACGCAGTTGAGTGCCTTCAGCATGCGGCATCCCGGCTCAGGTCGAGACGCAGCAGGCGTTGCGCGCTCAGGTCGATTTCCTGATGCGTCGTATAGATCACCATGCCGCCGCGCGCAAGATGCTTATTCAGCGTGCTGCACAGTTCCGCGACCGCGTTCTGGTCGAGGGCAGTAAACGGCTCGTCGAGTATCCACAACGGCGTCTTCATGCCGAGCCACAGCCGCGCCAGCGCGACGCGTTTGCGTTGTCCTTGCGATAAGGCCCGGGTCGGCAGATCCGCGGCCCGAGCCAGACCGAGCTGTTCGAGCGCGGCGTATGCGTCGTCGCGACTGGCCGGATTACCCGACAGGGTTGAAGCAGCGACAATATTTTCCCATGCGAGCAGATCGTCTTTCACGCCGTTGGCATGGCCGAGATAGATCAGCTGGCTGCCGAATTCCTCGCGCGCCGCGCGTATGTTGCGCCCGTTCCAGCGCACTTCGCCTGCCGCCGGAAACGCCAGGCCGCACAGCATGCGCAGCAGGCTGGTCTTGCCGCTGCCATTGGCGCCAGCGACACGCATGGCGTCGCCCGCATTGATGTCGAAATTGATGTCATTGAACAGTTGTCGCTCGCCGCGCGTGCAAGCAAGCTGGTATGCCTGCAAAGTCATGTGCTGCCTCCCTTGGCGGAGGATGGTACAGCAAGATTCGTACGCACAGGCGAGGATGACGCGGATCGCGCCGGAAATTTTTGCAGATCAAAAATAAGGCGCTGGTGCGCGGGGTGCCCTTGCAGGGCGCGTAGTGACTTGCAAGCAACTACCGTTTCAACTACTAAGAACAAAATTAATTGTGATTTCTGCACGATATTTTTTGTAGGAGCGGGCCTTGCCCGCGATTGATACTACACTGCTATGCGCCATTACCAATTTCTCATAACGCCTCTTCAGGCGCGGTTCCAAGTCCAATTCATCCAGGCCATATTACATACTGATCATCTACTTTCCGATTTGTTCTCAACTTGTGTAGATACCCATGCCCTCTGGGCTGAGGTTTACCCACAAATATAATAATTAAGTCACTGGAAAGATGACGGATGCGTCATCGCCGAACAGCCGTTGCACTTCATGCGCACGCAGGCTCAGTACCATGCACTGGTTGGTATAACCCTTGTCGGTGGTTTCGCCTTGGCCGAGATCCGGCGGCGCCGACAGAATCACCGCCCGCGCCGCGCGGCCGGATGAGCCCTGGCCGGCGTTGAGTGCAGCCAACGCAGCGGACAGCAGCGCGCGCACCTCCGAATGCGCAGCCATCTGTTCGCCGCTCATCGTGCTCGTCTCGTCGTTCGCCAGCTTGCGCAAGGCCGGCGTCGGAAACATCAACAGACCGATTTCATCGCGATCGTGACCGGCCACGACCACGTCCTGCACATACGGCGTCAACGCCGCCACGGCGCGCACGCGCAAGGTGCCGACCGACACCCAGGTGCCGGTGGTCAGCTTGAAATCTTCCGACACGCGGCCGTCGAACAGGATGCCGGCATTCGGATCGGCCGGGTCGGCCAGCTTGCCGGCGTCTCCGATCAGGTAGAAACCGTCTGCGTCGAATGCCTGCGCTGTCAGCGCGGAAGCACCGCGGTATTCGCGGAACACGTGGTCACCGCGCACCCGCATCTCCAGCTTGCTGCCGTTGGGGATAAACTTGATTTCGGCGCCCGGCACCGGCACGCCGAGGTTGCCCGGCTGGTCGTAGATGAAGTGCAGGCTGGTGACCAGCGGCGAGGTCTCGGTCGCGCCCCATGCAGAACTGAAGAACAGCGGCGCGCTGCGGCTGCGCTTGGCGAGCGCCCTGAAACGGTCCCACACCGGCTTGGGCAGCGCCGCAGCCGCAAAGAACACGACCTGCAGGCGGGCGAAAAAATGATAGGCGAGCGCATCGTTCTGCTCCAGGAACGGCAGCAGCGCATCGAAGCCGCGCGGCACGTTGAAGTACAGCGTCGGCGCCACATCGCGCAGGTTGTTGACCGACTTTTCGATCAGCCCCGGCGCCGGACGGCCCTCGTCGATATACAGCGTGCCGCCGTTGCGCAGGATCAGGTTGAAGTTGTGGTTGGCGCCGAAGGTATGGCTCCACGGCAGCCAGTCCAGCACCACCGGCGCCGCATGATCGATAAATGGCCAGACCTGGGCAATCGCTTCCTGGTTGGCGCACAGCATGCGATGTGTATTGACCACTGCCTTGGGCATCCCGGTCGAGCCGGAAGTCAGCAGGTATTTCGCATGGGACTCCGGCGTGATGCGGGCAAATGCCATCATGACGGCCGGCTTTTCCCTTGTTTCCAGCAACGTATGGAACGCGGCGGCGCCGTCCGGAACGTTGTGCGAAAACACCATCGGGCAATCCAGCCCCGCGCTTTGCATCGCCGCGCCGAATACCGCGCCGTCACCGGCATACATCAGGCCCGGCCCCAGCAGCCGCAGCAAGCCGTGCAGCTTGGCATGGTCCTTCGTGCTGCGGACATATGCCGATGAAACAAAGGCGACCGGCAAGCCGACATGCATCGCCGCCAGCATCAGCAAGGCGCTGTCCACGCTGTTGTCGGACAGGATGGCGACCGGCGCGGCCGGCACCAGCCCCATGTCAAGCAGGCTCTGGCCGATCGCGCCGATTTCGCGCCGCACCTGGGCATAGGACAGGCGCCGCCAGTCCGCGCCGTCGGCGGTACGCTCGGCCAGGAAAATCCGCTCCGGCGCGACTGCCGCCCAGTGCTCCAGCCACTCGCCGATACAGCGTGCATACGGCTTGAGCGGCGTGCGCGAGCGCAGCACGAAGGCGCCGTCCGCCAGATCGGTGCGCTCGATGTCGGGAATCGCCAGTCCGCTTCCCGGAATAATCGTCGGTTGCATGGTCGCCATATCCATGATTATTTCGTCAGCCTCCAATTGAGCAAAGTCTCGATCTGCAGCCGTTCGGCCTGCAGCGTGTCCATGTATTCGCGCTGCAACGCATTCACCACCTCCTGCACCGTCCCGATGCGGTCGATCGCGCCCAGTCCCTGCCCGGCCGACCACACGTCCTTCCAGGCCTTCTTGCCGGCGCTGACATCGCCGGAGAAATCGATCTGCTTGCCTTTGCCGTCGCCGTTCGGATCGATGCCGGCAGCCTGCAGCGTCGGCTTGAGCCAGTTGGCCAGCACGCCGGAAACCGCCTTGCTTTCAACCAGGTCTTCGATATTGCTGTTGACCACCAGGT
>CAMLDH010000346.1 GCA_946478765.1 uncultured Oxalobacteraceae bacterium
CGCAACCGGCATGATGGATAAACAGGATGTCAAAATATTTTTGACGACCTGCTTAAAAGATATATTTCCCCGCGTCATTGCAGCGCCATCCAGCGCCGGTGGCGCCCCCTCGCCCTCAAAAAAGCATCGACCGTCCGGACGACGCCCACGTCATGAAAAGTGGCTCCATCAGATAAACAAAAGTGGCTCTGTTTTGTAGGGCCAAAGCCGGATTAGTATGTGTCACCGAGTTTGACGCATAGTGAAGCGGGAAAACCATGAACAACGCTGAATTACAACGTCGCAAAGATGCCGCCACCCCCCGCGGCGTCGGCGTGATGTGCCAGTTCTATGCTGCGCACGCGCAGAATGCCGAGATCTGGGATGTCGAGAATCGCCGTTTCATCGATTTCGCCAGCGGCATCGCGGTATTGAATACCGGTCACCGCCATCCGAAGCTGATCGCCGCGATCGAAGCGCAGCTCGCCAAATTCACGCATACCGCGTACCAGATCGTGCCGTACGAGGGTTACGTCGCGCTGGCCGAGCGCATCAATGCGATCACGCCCGGCAATTACCCGAAAAAGACCGCATTCTTTTCGACCGGCGCCGAGGCAGTCGAAAATGCGATCAAGATTGCGCGCGCCGCCACCGGCCGCGCCGGCGTCATCGCGTTTGCCGGCGGCTTCCACGGCCGCACCCTGATGGGCATGGCGCTGACCGGCAAAGTGGTGCCGTACAAGGTCGGTTTCGGCCCGTTTCCGGGCGAGATCTATCACGCGCCGTTCCCGATCGAGGCGCACGGCATCGGCGCCGCAGATGCGCTGGCAGCGTTGCAAACCTTGTTCAAAGCCGATGTCGATCCGCAGCGCGTTGCGGCAATCATCCTGGAGCCGGTGCAGGGCGAGGGCGGCTTCTATCCGGCCCCGGTCGAGTTCATGCGCGCACTGCGCAGCCTGTGCGATCAGCACGGCATTTTGCTGATCGCCGACGAGATCCAGACCGGCTTTGCGCGCACCGGAAAGATGTTCGCGATGGAGCACTACGATGTTACGCCGGACCTGATGACGATGGCGAAGAGTCTTGCCGGCGGCATGCCCTTGTCGGCCGTGTGCGGCCGCGCCGAGATCATGGATGCGCCGGCCCCGGGCGGCTTGGGCGGCACTTACGGCGGCAACCCGCTGGCGCTGGCGTCTGCGCTGGCGGTGCTCGACGTGATCGAGGAAGAACAACTGGTCGAGCGCGCCGCCGTGCTGGGACAGAAGCTGAAAGACCATCTCAACGAGATGCGCGCGGCCGTGCCGCAGATCGCCGACGTGCGCGGCCCCGGCGCGATGGTGGCGGTGGAATTCATGAAGCCGGGCACGCGCGACGCCGACGCGGATTTTACGAAACAGGTGCAGGCGCGCGCACTGGAACAAGGCTTGCTGTTGCTGACCTGCGGCGTATATAACAATGTGATCCGCTTCCTGTTTCCGTTGACGATTACGGATGCGGTGATGGACGAGGCGCTGGCGATCTTGTCGTCGGCACTGCGCGATAGCTGATCTCCAACGGCCAATTTGTAGGAGCGGGCCATGCCCGCGAGGCGCAGACCCAATCGCGGGCATGGCCCGCTCCTACACATAAAGCTGGGTCAATAGCGGCAACGTACTGCAGACAGTGAATAAAACAGGGGGGACACAACGTTGAAGCAGACCGGCATGACCGATAACGCGGCGCGCGATACGCTCGTCCAGTTCCGCGGCGTCAAGAAGACCTACGACGGCGAGAACCTGGTCGTGAAACATCTCGATCTCGACATCGAGCGCGGCGAATTCCTGACCCTGCTGGGCCCGTCCGGTTCCGGCAAGACCACTTGCCTGATGATGCTGGCCGGGTTTGAATTTCCGACCGGCGGCGAGATCCGGCTCGACGGCCAATTGCTCAACAAGGTGCCGCCGCACAAGCGCAACATCGGCATGGTGTTTCAAAACTATGCATTGTTCCCGCACATGACGGTCGGTCAAAACGTCGCCTATCCGTTGAGCGTGCGCGGCGTCGACAGCGGCAAGCGCGCCGAGCGCGTCAAGCAGGCGCTCGACATGGTGCAGATGGCAAAATTTTCCGACCGCTATCCGGCCCAATTGTCCGGCGGCCAGCAGCAGCGCATTGCATTGGCGCGCGCGCTGGTGTTCGAACCGAAACTGGTCTTGATGGACGAGCCGCTCGGCGCGCTCGACAAGCAATTGCGCGAACACATGCAGCTGGAGCTGAAGGCCTTGCATCAGCGGCTCGGCGTGACCTTCGTGTATGTCACGCACGATCAAAGCGAAGCGCTGACGATGTCGGACCGCGTCGCGGTATTCGACCAGGGCATCATCCAGCAGCTGGCGGTGGTGGACCGCCTGTACGAATATCCGGAAAACCAGTTCGTCGCCAACTTCATCGGCGACAACAACCGCTTTGCCGGCACGATCGAATTGGTGGAGGGCGAGCAATCCATTATGCGTCTGCCGGACGGCAGCGTGCTGCAGGGCGTGAATGTGAATGCCGCCAGGGTCGGACAGGCGGTCACCGCATGCATTCGCCCCGAGCGCATCCGCCTGGAGCCGACCCAAACCGGTCCATTCAACACGCTGCGCGCTACCGTCACCGACCTGGTCTATTTCGGCGACCACGTGCGGGTGCGCTGCGCGTTGCCCAAGCAGGACGATTGCTTCGTCAAGCTCGGGCTGGGCGATGCCGCTTTACCTGGTCTGACCGAAGGCGCGCACGTGATGCTGGCAATCGAGCCGGAGCGCCTGCGGATGTTCAACTGAGTACAACAGCGTTCAACCGGGTTCCGTCAAGTTTCATCCCACCACCAAAACAAACAGAAGGAGTCCACATGACATCGTTTCTCAAGCCTCTGCTGATCGCCGCCGCACTGGCGGCCGGCGTGGCGCATGCCGGCGAACTGACGGTCGTCAATTTCGGCGGCGCCAACAGCAATGCGCAAAAATTCGCGTATGTAGAACCGTTCCAGAAAGCGAGCGGCAACAAGCTGGTGGTGGTCGAGTACAACGGCGAGATGGCCAAGGTCAAGGCGATGGTCGAAGCGAAAAAAGTGAGCTGGGACCTGGTTGAAATCGAGTCCGGCGAACTCGGCCGCGCCTGCGACGAAGGCCTGCTGGAAAAAATGGATCACGACAAGATCGGCAAGAAGGCCGATTTCATACCGGCTGCTTACCATGAGTGCGGCTTCGGCGCATTCGTGTGGTCGACCGTGCTCGGCTATAACGCCGACAAGCTCAAAACCGCGCCGAAAAACTGGGCCGACTTCTGGGACGTGAAGAAGATCCCGGGCAAGCGCGGCTTGCGCAAGGGCGCACGCTACAACCTCGAATTCGCCTTGATGGCCGACGGTGTGCCGACCAAGGAGGTGTACACCGTATTGGGCACCAAGGCCGGCGTCGATCGCGCATTCAAGAAGCTCGATGAACTCAAGGGCCATATCCAGTGGTGGGAAGCCGGCGCGCAACCGCCGCAATTCCTGGTCGCGGGCGACGTCGTGATGTCGACTGTCTTCAACGGCCGCATCGATGCCGCGCAACGCGAAGGCAAGAATTTGGCAATCACCTGGGCCGGCGCGATTTACGACCTCGATTTCTGGGTGATTCCGAAGGGCGCGAAAAACAAGGCCATCGCGGAAAAATTCATCGCGTTCTCCAGCACGCCTGAAGCGCAGCACAATTACGCATCCAGGATTGCCTATGGTCCTGTCAACGTGAATGCGTTCAAGCGCATGGACAACAAGATGCTGGCCGGTCTGCCGACGTCGACTGCGAACGTGAAGGATTCGGTGCAGCAGAACCTGCAGTTCTGGACCGACCATGGTGAAGAGCTGGAGCAGCGCTTCACGGCCTGGGCTGCGAGGTAAGTTTGAGGTAGAGGTAGCGTGGGCACTGCGTGCCCACGCTGAAATGGCGATGCAACAACCGCGTGGGCACTGCGTGTCCACCCTACTTCTTACTCAAAATTACCCAAGAACGGTTCCCTCCTCCTGTAAGGGGGAGGGTTAGGGAGGGGGTGGTAGGGTCGAGGAAGAAAGGTTCTATCCCGAACGCACTACCCCCATCCCAACCTTCCCCCTGCAAGGGGGTAGGAGCTTTCCAGCGGCATCGCTTTCAATTTTTTGGTATACCGATATGAAT
>CAMLDH010000347.1 GCA_946478765.1 uncultured Oxalobacteraceae bacterium
GTCAGCTCGCGGCGGGACTTTCACCCACAGGAGTGCGCCCATGCTGGGCGCACGCAAATAAAAAAGCGCTCCGAAGAGCGCTTTTTTTATTCCGATTCAAATCAGTGTGTCACGACATTCGGATCGGCCCTCTCAGCTGCCTTTGCTATTGCAGCATCAACCGCCGCCGCCTCTTCATCGGTCAATGCAACCGGATGACGCTCCAATGCAACCTCGAGCACCTTGTCAATCCATCGCACCGGCACGATCTCAAGTTTGTTTTTCACGTTGTCGGGAATTTCCGCAAGATCCTTCACATTCTGCTCCGGAATCAATACCGTCTTAATTCCGCCGCGATGTGCAGCAAGCAGCTTTTCCTTCAAACCACCGATCGGCAGTACTTCGCCGCGCAGCGTGATTTCGCCCGTCATTGCAACATCGGCACGTACCGGGATACCGGTAAATACCGACACCAATGCAGTCGTCATCGCGATACCTGCCGACGGTCCATCCTTCGGCGTGGCGCCTTCCGGCACGTGTATATGAATGTCGCTCTTCTCAAAGATATCCGCCTTGATGCCGAGCCATCTTGCGCGACTGCGCATTACGGTGCGCGCCGCTTCAATCGACTCCTTCATCACATCGCCCAGCGTACCGGTGCGAATGACTCCGCCTTTACCCGGCATCGTCATCGCTTCGATCGTCAGCAAATCACCACCGACTTCAGTCCATGCGAGACCCACCACTTGGCCGACCTGATTTTCCTTCTCCGCCATGCCGAAATCGAAGCGGCGCACACCCAGGAACTTGTCGATATTCTTCGAGTTGATGGTGACCTTTTTATCCTGTTTTTTGAGCAGCAGCATCTTCACCACTTTGCGGCAGATCTTGGAGACTTCACGCTCCAGCGAACGTACACCCGCTTCCCGCGTGTAGTAACGAATGATGTCGCGAATCGCGGATTCGGACACAGCAATCTCCTCCTCTTTCAGACCATTGTTCTTGATCTGTTTCGGCAGCAGATAGCGTTGCGCGATACTGGTCTTCTCATCCTCGGTATAACCCGACAGGCGAATCACTTCCATTCGGTCCAGTAGCGCCGGTGGAATGTTGTAGGAATTCGATGTCGCGACAAACATCACATCCGACAGATCGAAATCGACTTCGACGTAATGGTCCGAGAAAGTGTGGTTCTGTTCCGGATCGAGCACTTCCAGCAATGCGGACGACGGATCGCCACGGAAGTCCATGCCCAATTTGTCTACTTCATCGAGCAGGAACAAGGGATTGCGCACGCCGACCTTGGACAAGCTTTGTAAAATCTTCCCTGGCATCGAGCCGATATAGGTACGACGATGTCCGCGGATCTCGGCCTCGTCACGCACACCGCCCAAGGCCATGCGCACGAACTTTCGATTGGTCGCGTGCGCAATCGATTGTCCGAGCGAGGTCTTGCCGACACCGGGAGGGCCGACCAGGCACAGGATAGGTGCCTTGAGTTTATCTACGCGTTGCTGCACGGCGAGATACTCAAGGATGCGTTCCTTGACCTTCTCAAGGCCGTAATGATCCCCTTCCAGCACTTTTTCGGCATTGGTCAGGTCATTATTCACTTTCGATTTTTTCTTCCACGGCAAAGCGAGCAAGGTATCGATGTAGTTGCGCACTACGGTTGCTTCGGCCGACATCGGCGACATCAGTTTGAGTTTCTTCAACTCGTTCTGTGCCTTGACATGCGCCTCTTTCGGCATCTTGGCCGCGATAATTTTTTTCTCGAGATCTTCCAGATCGGCGCCCTCTTCGCCTTCGCCCAGTTCTTTCTGAATTGCTTTGACTTGCTCGTTCAGATAGTACTCGCGCTGCGACTTTTCCATCTGGCGCTTGACGCGCCCGCGAATGCGCTTCTCCACCTGGAGAATGTCGAGTTCGCCTTCGAGCTGGCCGAGCAAATGCTCGTGACGCTTGGCGACATTGAAAATTTCGAGGATGACCTGCTTCTGTTCGAGCTTCAGCGGCAAGTGTGCCGCAATCGTATCGGCCAGACGGCCGGCATCGTCGATGCCGGCAAGCGAAGTCAGAATCTCCGGCGGTATCTTTTTGTTCAGCTTTACGTATTGGTCGAACTGCTGAACAATCGCACGGCGCATAGCCTCGACTTCGGATTCGTCACCCTGCTCGGATTCGACTGACGTCAAATCCGCAATGAAGTGGGTATCCAGTTCGCTGATGTGGTGAATGCGTGCGCGCTGCGCGCCTTCCACCAGTACTTTTACAGTGCCGTCCGGTAGCTTCAGCATTTGCAGGATATTCGCCACGCAGCCGATCTCATAAATGTCATCGGCAGATGGTTCGTCCTTTGCCGCCGCCTTTTGCGCGGCCAGCATGATGCTCTTGCCTTGCTCCATAGCGGCTTCGAGCGCCTTGATGGATTTCGGGCGCCCGACGAACAGCGGGATCACCATATGCGGGAAGACTACAACGTCCCGCAACGGCAGCAAGGGTAATTGGGTGTGTTCAGTAAGTGTTGAAGTCGTCATGGCGAGCCTTATCAGAAAACCTGTCAATGATGTTGGCACGGGAGGCCAAAACACAAGCCCAAGCAGAAACAAAAATCACGATCGTTTAGCAAAACGCCAATAAAAAAAGCCACACACGAAGTTTCCTCCGGGTGGCTTTACGATGGAAGCCTTTGATTTTTGTTAGTGTAAATTGTACTGCGTTTGTACGGAAAAACAGGAGAAAAAATCGCTTTTTTTACGGACTCTTCATATTATTTATTGTTTTGCACCCGATACCTTCGGCTGTTCGTGGTAAATCAACAAAGGTTTGGCGCCGTTCGTGATCGTATTTTCATCCACCACCACCTTCGCGACATTTTGATGGCTCGGCAGGTCGTACATCACATCGAGCAGCGCATGCTCAAGAATCGAACGCAAACCGCGCGCGCCGGTCTTGCGCGCCAATGCTTTTTTGGCAATCGCGTGCAGCGCTGGCGGCCTGACTTCAAGCTCGGCGCCTTCCATCTGCAACAGTTTGGAATACTGTTTGATGAGAGCATTCTTCGGCTCCAGCAGAATCTGGATCAACGCTTCCTCGTTCAATTCGCTCAAGGTCGCGACAACTGGCAAGCGGCCGACGAGTTCGGGAATCAAGCCAAACTTGATCAAGTCCTCAGGCTCGGCATCCAGTAAGACTTCGCTGGCGTTGCGCTCGGTCTGGCTCTTGACGCTGGCCGAAAATCCAATGCCGCCCTTTTCCGAGCGGTTGGAAATGATTTTTGCCAAGCCGTCAAACGCGCCACCGCAGATGAACATGATATTGGTGGTATCGATTTGCACAAAATCCTGATTCGGATGCTTGCGTCCACCTTGTGGCGGCACCGATGCCATCGTACCTTCGATCAGCTTCAGCAGCGCCTGCTGCACGCCCTCACCTGATACGTCACGCGTGATCGACGGGTTGTCGGATTTGCGCGAGATCTTGTCGATCTCATCGATATAGACAATGCCTTTTTGCGCTTTCTCGACTTCGTAATTGCAATTCTGCAAAAGCTTCTGGATGATGTTTTCCACATCCTCGCCGACATAACCGGCCTCGGTCAATGTGGTCGCGTCTGCAATGACGAACGGCACATTCAGCATGCGCGCCAGGGTCTGCGCCAGCAAGGTCTTGCCACAGCCGGTCGGGCCAATCACCAGAATGTTGGACTTGGCAACCTCGACCTCGTCCTTGGCGTGCTTGCCCGCGGCGGCCTGGCCGGCCTGGACCCGCTTGTAGTGGTTGTAGACGGCCACGGCCAGCGACTTCTTCGCCTGCTCCTGGCCGATGACGTAGGAGTTGAGGAACTCGAAGATCTCCTTCGGCTTCGGCAGCTCCGCGAGATCGACGTCGGTGCCCTCGGCGAGCTCCTCCTCGATGATCTCGTTGCACAGGTCGATGCACTCGTCACAGATGTAGACACCCGGACCTGCGATGAGCTTCTTGACCTGCTTCTGGCTCTTTCCGCAGAACGAGCACTTCAACAGGTCGCCACCGTCACCGATGCGTGCCACGGGTCCTCCTCAAGTCCGAACCCCCCGACGGTACCCCCTGGCACGCTCCGAGGGGAGCGTGACACGAGGGTGACCGGGTCGGGATCGGGGAGCTCATTC
>CAMLDH010000348.1 GCA_946478765.1 uncultured Oxalobacteraceae bacterium
CAACACCAGCACCAACACCAGCTCCAGCGGCGGTGTCACCCTATGGCCAAAATGCCGCAGCCTACACCCTGGCGTTCGCCGATGAATTTGAAAATGGCTATGACACCAAGGTATGGAACGATCACATCTGGTATGAGAGCAGCAATGCGACCAAGAACTACGCGGTGGAAAATGGCGCACTGAAAATCTGGCCGCAACGCGATGCAAGCGGAAAGTTCTTTAACCGGACACTCGATACCGACGGCAAGTATTACCAGACCTACGGTTTCTTTGAAGTCGAAGCAAAACTGCCGGTCGGTAAAGGTACTTGGCCTGCATTCTGGCTGTTCAACCATGATGGTGCGACCGCCCGGCCTGAAATCGATGTGATGGAAGCGTATGCCGGCGGCGGCCCATCGAGCGGCTGGAGCGATGCCAATTTGCATCCGACCTTGTATGCCGCTAACATCCATTGGCCGGAAGCCGGGCCTTACTTCCCAGGTACCCGTCCCGATTTATCTGCGGCATTTCACAAGTATGGTATGAGATGGGATGCGTCCAGCGTCAGCTTCTATTTTGACGGGAAGTTGATTGGCACTGGGAAGGTCAGCATGCCTGCACGTATGTATCTGTTGCTTGACCTGTGGTTCGGCAGCGCCAGTGGGCAACCGGACAGCACGACGCCGACCGGCAAGACCAATGCCTATGTGGTCAATTACGTCAGAGCGTGGAAGTTCAAGTAAATAGAGCGGATTGCGGATGACTTTAGGGTCATCCGCGTAGGGGAGGGCAGGGATTTCGGATCGCCTGCGATCCACCTACGAAACGGGTGTGGCTTGCAAGCCACTATGCGCCCTGCAAGGGCGATCCCCGCACCAATATCGTCGCGTCGGCAATGGTGCGCGGGGCGCATCCTACATTAATTGGCAAAACGCTATAGGTGTAATTTCTCTTGGCTCCCCTCTCCCGCGGGCGGGGAAATACGCAAGTCCAGGCGCTTGAAGGAGGCGCCTGTCCAGCCTCCACCCATTGTCTATCGCCGGAATTTCTCCGCATCCCAGCCAAGCAAATCGCGAATGTCGGCCTCATTCAGAAAGCGCAATTCATCGCGCGGCGGCAGTGTTGTCGCAAAAATGACGATTACACAGAAGTCAGTAACTTAGGACTCGTTAGGCGACGAAGAACCTTCGAGGTGCTGCGATAGCCTGAGCAGAAAGGATCGTCATGTGTAACTCAACTGCTTTTGACCAATATCGATAACAGACACCCGGAAATTAATATTATTGAGGCATTTCATTTTCAGAGTCGCGTTGCAACAGGCAGTCAGCGGCAAACCAGGATTTAATTCCGAGAATAGAAAGGGTGTGCTTGTTACATGCGTATTCTCGAATCTCTCCATGTCATATTGGATATCTGGCTTGGAAGCGCCGGAGGAATGCAGAGCCCGGCCCTCGCCGCCGAGGCAAGCCGTTTTCATGAGGTCAAATATGAAAATGAGCGAACAGGCAGGCCCACACCTCCAAAGCGCACCAGGAAGCGGCCGAAGCCGGCGCCGAAACCCGCACTTGCGCCGCATCCTTTTGGGCAGAATCCGGCGCATTATGCTTTGACATTTTCGGAAGATTTTCGGCACGGAATCAATACCAAGGTCTGGAACGATCACATCTGGTATGAGCGCTCAAATGCGACCAGGAACTATGCAGTGGAAGAGGGCGCACTGAAAATCTGGCCGCAACGCGATGCAAGCGGGAATTTCTTTAACCGTACGCTCGATACCGACGGCAAGTATTATCAGACCTACGGTTATTTTGAGGTCGAGGCAAAACTGCCGGTCGGCAAGGGCCTTTGGCCTGCATTCTGGTTGCTGAATCATGACGATCTTGTGGCAAGGCCGGAAATCGACATCATGGAAGCGTACCCCGGGGGCGGCCCATCGAGCGGCTGGAGCGATGCCAATCTGCGTCCGACCTTGTATGCCGGCCGCGTGCATTGGCCCGATGCCGGACCTTACACCCCGAGCACGCGTACGGATTTATCGGCGGCATTTCACAAGTACGGCTGCAAGTGGGATGCGAGCAGCGTCAGTTTCTATTTTGACGGAAAGCTGATTGGCAGCGCGCAGGTCAGCATGCCTGGGCGCATGTATCTGTTGCTCGATCTGTGGCACGGCAGCGCCAGCGGTGCGACAGACGACTCGACACCGACCGGCAAGTCCAATGCATATGAAATCAACTACATCAGAGCCTGGAAGTTCAAGCAATGAAACGGTCACCCGCAACGGGTGAAGCGGGGAAATTCAAGCGACATGCGCTCTGAATGGAACCGAAACCACTGCGATTGCTACTCATGAGCATGAAGATTCTAGTGTTAAGCCCTTTTGAAAACTCCTCATTGAATTGCGGTAAGTTGCAAAGATTGTCTTGCCTTCATGCAAAATTTTGCCATCACACTGCATAATAAATAAATAAATAATGAAAGAATGCCGCCAACTCGCTGCAGCCGCTACTGGGAGTCTCTACCGGTAATTAATGTGCGGTGAAGAAAAAAATGAAGGTGGCTCTTTCCAGCGAAAGATTATGACCATGAAACTCCACCTTCCCTCTATCTCCTTCTTCAAGCAACCCGCTACCCAAGACACGGAGAATGTCAAAAACAGGCATGCGCAAGAGACTTCCCCTCCTCCCGATTTGCAGCCTGAAAATACCAAACGGCGCCATCATCGTTCTTCTTCATGGCTAAAAAATATCCTTCCAAAGAAGAGAAAATCCGGCATGCCCGCTCATGCTTCTCATGAAGCCCCTGACCCCTCCAACCGTCAAAACAATCTGTCCCAAGCCGTGCCCATCCATCGGCCAACTTTTGAAGTATCCCATCCCATATGGAATGAAATTGAGGCGGCAGAGAAACAAGTTGCGGAAAGCATCATGCAAGATTTCTCCCCGGATGCGCTCAAAACAGCCGAGTTTAAAAACATGGTGCAGGATTGCATCAACCATGGTTTGGATGCACTTGATCAAAAATTCGACCACATCCAGCAAAATCTCCTTCCCGGGCAATCCATCGAGATAGTCGAAAAAACAAGAGAACACGCAAAAGAGTGCGTTCGTCAATCGGCCCACGACGCATGTTATGCCCTCTATGCGAAGGCGATAGACGGGGTAGAGAAAGAGATGGTTAAAACCATCAGGCACGCTTTGGCCGGGAGTGGCAGAGATACCCTACCCGAGTTGGAAAAGAAGATGCAGTTTTGCATAAACTATGGGTTGAGTGCACTTGATCAAAAATTTGACCAGATCGTGCAAAACCTCCTTCCCGGGCAATCCCGCAGCAGCATCGAAAGAATAAGAGAACGCGCAAAAGAGCGCATCGTTCAATCGACCACCGACGTACGTAATGTCATCCATACGAATGTGAATGAGACGGCCCAGATAGAGAAAGAAGTTGCTGGAATCATCGCGCACTCGTTGTCCGAGATTGGCAAAGATACTCTCCCCCTGGCCGAGTTGAAAAACAGGGCGCAAGATTGCATCGACCATGGTTTGCATGCACTTGATCAAAAATTCGACCATATGCTGGAAAACCTTCTTCCCTGGCAGTCCAGCGACAAACTCGAAAGAACAAGAGAGCAAGCAAAAGAGCGCGTTCTTCAATCGTCCCACGAAGCATGTCACGCCCTCTATGCGAAGGAGATGGACTGGATAGAGAAAGATGTGGTTAAAACCATCACGTATGCTTTGGGCGGGAGTGCCCCATCCGAGTTGAAAAACATGGCGCAAGATTGCATAACCTATGGTTTGGATGTACTTGATCAAAAATTTGACCATGTCCTGCAAAACCTCCTTCCCGGGCAGCCCCGCGACAACATCGAAAGAACAAGAGAGCAAGCAAAAGAGCGCGTCATTCAATCGAGCCGCGAAATAGGTAATGCCATCAATGCGAATGCGAATGCGATGGCCCGGATAGAGGAAGAGGTTGCTGGAATCATCGCGCACTCTTTGTCAGAGATTGGCAAAGAGGCTCTTGCCGAACCAGAGTTGATAAACAGGGCGAAAGATTGCGTCGGCCATGGGTTGCATGCACTTGATCAAAAATTTGACGAGATCCTGCAAAACCATCCTCCCTGGCAGTCCCGCGACAAC
>CAMLDH010000349.1 GCA_946478765.1 uncultured Oxalobacteraceae bacterium
GTGGCCGGACCAAACACACCGGTGCCAGTATTGACATTGCTGGACGAGGTAACGTAACCTGCTCCGCCCTGCACCGTCTGAAAAATGGTGCGGCCATCGTCGGTGCCGGCGATCTGCCGCGCTACATCAACCTGCAGCAGGCGCTGTCCCTGATCACCGGCATACGTGACACTACCATTCGCCTGCTTGATGAAGGGGGCCGCGCCGCTTTTGAAGCCGGCAAACAAAAATTGACCGCTGCCATCATCGGCATTGGCCAAACCCACCAACTGATCATAATTGCTTTGTAATGTGGTGGCGACCGTGGCGCGATCGGCATCCGACAACGTGCCATTACCGGCCAATACCACCTGCTCCTTGATGTTTTGCAGCATCGTGGTGACGCTTTGCAGCGTGCTTTCTTCCTGCGACAGAGTATGTGTCGCTTGCGCCCGGCTGTTCAGATACTGCGCGCTCAACGCGAGCGACTGCGAGACGGCGAGTGCGCGGGTAGCGCCGATCGGGTCGTCCGATGGCGACAGAATCTTCGTCATCGCGCCGATCTGCTGCTGTACACGCATCAGGTTGGTTTGCTGCGATCCCATCGCAGCCTGGCTGGTTTCGTAAAAAGATTGGGTACTGATACGCATCATATTCTCCTGGGCGCCACGTTCATGAACCTTAGCTGCGGATTCCCAATACCGCGTCGAATATCGTCGACGCCGTCTGGATCACCTTGGCATTGGCTTGATACATTTGCTGGTATATCAACAGGTTGGCAGTTTCCTCATCCTGATTGACGCCCGACACGGATTGTTCGGACAAGCGGATTTGTGCGGTCAAACTGGTCTGTGCAGCATTCGCGATCTGAATTTGCCGTGTCTTGTTACCGACCGTGCTGACCAGTTGTGCGTATGCTTCATTGAAAGTGGCGGTTCCGCTGCCAATGGTTTTCTGGTTTTGCAGCGCCCCCAGCAACAATGCATTGCGGCCATCGGACACGCCGCTGACATTCGGGCTGATGGTGAAGGTGTCGCCATTGGATGGCGCACCGCTGACGCTGGCCGTGATGCCGTCGAAGCTGATCGATGCACCCGATGTGTAAGGCACGCCGACAAACGGACCGGTGGGCGGGACCGTATCGTAATTCCCACCGCCTGCTGGCACATAAGTGGTCGCCGTACCATTGGCCAGCGTCACCGTGACCGAGGATGCGGCCGGAAAACCGGATAAGGAATTGTTGGTGCTGTCATATGCCAGTGTCGCGGTAGCCGCCAGCGGTGTGGCTGGGAAAGTGGCGTCCACCGTCCCAGCACTGATCGCCCCGCTGCCCAGATTACCGAAAGTATTGCCGGTAACAATTGGCACCGCCGCCGCCACTTTGGCCGGATCGGTCAACACCACATCGAGATCGCGGGCGCCGGTGCGGGTCGGCTGAATCAAGAAAGAGTCGCCGGCATTCGGGGCACCGCTGGCGAACGTGAGCGTTATCCCATCAAACGTGGCTGCGGTCCCCGGGAAACCGGCAGGAAGCGCAATAGCCTGATTGTCAGACAGCCGCGTCAGCGTATAGGCCGGGCCAGCCGCCACACTCAATTTGTAGTCGCTGGTGGTCAATTGATTGGTAGCGGAAAACGACGGCGTCAACACCAGATTACCCGTGTTCCTGCTGTTAGAAATAATGCCGGGGCTGGCTTGCGTAAAGAAATCCTGCCCCAAGGCGCCATTCAGATCGACGCCCAGATTCTGTTGTGCGTTGAAAGTATCGGACAACGCGATCGCAATACGGCCGAGCGAATTTTGTGCATTGGCCAAGGTGTCGTTGCGAAATTGCAGCAATCCGCCCAGCGACCCGCCGGCCAGCACGTTATCCGGCAATTCGATGGCGATGCCGCTTGCGCCGACCACGGCAACCGAAGTAATAGCGGGATCAGCGGCGGAAGTAACCGCTTTCAGCGTAGACGCTTTCTCGCCGAGCACCAGGGTTTGACCATTGCCGATAAAGACGTTGTACTGACCGCCATCCTGCACCACGACTTTGGTGCCGACCAGCTTGCCTAGGTCATTGACCAGTTGATCGCGCTGGTCGAGCAGATCGTTGGGCGCCTGACCGTCGCCGGCATTGCTGAGCAACGCGATCTGTTTGTTCAAATTAGCAATCTGCTCAGCGAAAACATTGATCTCATCG
The DNA here is from genome assembly GCA_946478765.1 of uncultured Oxalobacteraceae bacterium. Next base: position 2,168 of record CAMLDH010000349.1, read on the forward strand.
ACGCTGCCCGAGATCTGATCGTTGACACCGGAATTCAGGTCGGTCAAATACGAGCTCATCGAACGAAACTGATTGGTGAGCGCCTGCCCGGAACTGATCAATTGCTGACGGGCGGCCGGATCGGCCGGTGTATTCGCCACGCCTTGAACACCGGTGAAGAAATTTTGCATCAGCGGCGCCAGACTGGCGCTCTGATTGGCCAGCATGCTGTCAACCCGGCTGATCTGTAAAAAATTGGTGTTCAGCGATTGATTGAGCGATTGCGACTGATTCAGTTGCGTCGACAGGTACTGATCATAGCTGCGAGTCACCGAGGTCACGTGTGCGCCGGTACCGAAAAAACCGACATTCGGCGTGTAAAGGCCGCCGTTGGCCGAAATCTGTGCAGACTGGCGCCGATAGCCGGGCGTATTCACATTGGCAGTATTGTGGCCGGTGGTCATCAGCGCAGACTGAGAGGTGTTCAGGCCGCTGAGGCCGGTATAAAACATGGTGAATGACATAAACCAGTCCCTTAAACAAGTATTCGAATTATCTTGAGCGCCCGCTTGCGCGCCCACCTTTCATATAACGGCTGCGAGGTCGATAACTTGAATGCGAATATTGATTTTATTCCGCGGTTTCAGGAGCCTGCCTGCGACCGCCTCCTACGTGAATTTCTTCATGATGCGCATCAGCTTGCCGCCGTAATCCGGGTCGGTGGCGTAACCGGCACGCTGCAGGCCATGCGCCGCTTCGGCCGGGTCGCGTGCCGCCAGCACTTGCGCATAGCGCGGATTGCCGGTCATGAATTTGGCGTAATCGGCAAATGCCTCATCGTAGGACCCGTACGCACGGAAAACGGCTTTGGTGCGCTGCGGAACGCCGTCGACGTATTCGGTAGTGACGGCTTCGACGACCGGCCCCTTCCAGCTTTTGCCGGCCTTGATGCCGAACAGGTTATGACTCTGGCTGCCGTCGTCACCGCGAATCTCGCGCCGCCCCCAACCGGACTCCAGCGCCGCCTGCGCCAGGATCAGTCGGGCCGGCACGCCGCTGGCCTGGCTGGCCGATTGCGCTGGCGCTGCCATACGTGCGACGAACTGATCGATTTGCCTCTGCGAACTGGCGCCTGGCGCAGCGTGATCGGCGGCTGCATCGTAAAACGACAGGTCCGGACCATTGACGGGCGGCGGCACATTCTGGGGCGTTACGCTCGAAGGCGGCGTCAGTTGATTGCCCGCCGGCAGTGCATCCGATTGCGGTATCGGCTGGGCATTGATGCCGCGGCTGAGTTGCGCCTGCATCGCCTCGGCCAAGCCAAGCCCCCGACCGGACAGATTCTGCGCCAGTTGCTGATCCAGCATCGAGGTATACAGCTTTTCTTGCTGGCTATCGAACATGCCTTCGGCAGGCATCGCGTCCCGCATGCTTTTAAGGACCATCTGCAAAAACATCGACTCGAACTGCCGCGACACCTGCTTCAAGCCTTCTTGCGGCGAGGTTCGGGCAGTGCGCCGCAACGCATCCACGCCCTGCACATCGAGCGCAAAACGTTGGTCGAGCGCACCAGTGCGGCTGGTGGCATCGCCCGCACCGGAAAAATTGGTTGGACCAGTCACGCTCATGCTCGTCCTCAGATAATCTCAAGTTCGGCACGCAACGCGCCGGCTGCTTTCATCGCCTGCAGAATCGATAGCAGATCCTGCGGATTGGCGCCCAGCGTATTCAATCCCCTGACCACATCCGCTAACGACGCGCCACCACGCACGACCTGCAGCGCACTGCCTGCCTGGTTCAATTCGATCTGGGAAATCGGGGTAGCCACGGTGCTTCCGCCGGAAAAGGACGGGGGCTGGCTAATGACGGGCTGGGTATTGATCACTACCGTCAAATTGCCATGGGCCACCGCGCAATCCAGAATTCTGACCGCCTGGTTCATCACCACCGAGCCGGTGCGG
>CAMLDH010000350.1 GCA_946478765.1 uncultured Oxalobacteraceae bacterium
CCCTCGTTAAGCTGCTTCATGATGAGGGAAAGTCCGCTTTCCTGGTTCATCGCGCGCTGGATAAATTGCGCGCTTTGCGCCTGTCCGCCTTTGCTGCCTAGTTGAATGCGATAACTGGCGGCGATCGATGCCAGACTCGAACCTCGCGTGGAATGGGGGTTAAGCAATGCCTCGGGCAGTGATTGCGGCTGGTCTGCATCGGGGTCTTTTTTATTGAACAATGGCGACCGATTCAGCGATTGCAGTCTCGCCACTGTCGATTGTGATTTGGTGCTGCCTGGCGTCGGCGCGCCTGCTTTAAGCCATGCTTGTACGGCCATGGCAGTATCGGTGAAACGTGCAAACAGCTGGCCCAGAGTCGCCGGGCTGGCTTCGGCCAGCGGCAGGCGAGACCAAAGCATTAACTTGGCCGGAGAGCCGCTCAAAATGCTGGCGGTGATGGCTGGATGAACGGGCTGATAACGATTGATCGCCATCAGCAGCGCCAGCGCTGGCGCGGACAGCGACAGTGATTTACCTGTCCCCGGGAAGCAAAACAGGTTAATGAACCCTTGTTGCGTGCCGACCAGTTCGATCTCGGTTGCGCCGACAGCGACCGTGCAAAAACCGCTTTCGCCGAGCATGTCTGTGCTGACTTCCAGGCCCAGTTGCTGGAGCAAGCCACAGACGACAGTAGGGAATTGCGTGTAGGCCATGTTTTCTTATTACGCTCCAAAATTCTTGAATGAGTGCGCCGCTAACCGCACCATTGCATTAGGGCAGGCCGGCGGTCCCGAACAGAAGTAGGCTGTTCGTGTTTTAACCTGAATAAACAAGCGGGATAGCCGCTGCCAAAGTGTACCGCGACATCAGGGAATTGGGGGGCGTTGGGCGCCTGCCGCGCGCTGCACGGCTAACAGCACCAGCCTGAATCAGACCAAGCCGGTCATGGTGATCGCGCTGGGCATCAGGCGCTGATCGTGGATTTTCGGTAAAGCCGGCACCCTATGGGTGCGCTCCTTTCAAGCGGCACAGGATCGGCGCCCGTCCTGTACGACCGGGCCCCTGATGGTGTTCCGGTTACTCGCTTTCCCGTATTCGCAAGAAACTGGCGAACTTCGGCAAACCGGTCGAGGTGATATCACGGTAGCGATAGGTGACGGTACTGCCGATCGCTGGAGGATCGCGCCGCTGTGCGTCGCTAAAGCCGGTGCCAAGGCGAAAGCGCCGGCCTTCCGGCGTCATCATGACGATCGCACCGAGCATGCCCTGATATTTTCCCTGCCCCGCTTCGTGCGCTACCACCAGCGCTTCGGCATCTTGCTGCGGCTTCAGTTTCAGCAAAACATCCGAACGCCCGGTTTGCCAAGCCGCATCGGCGCGATGCAGCATCAAGCCTTCGCCGCCTTCGCGCACGACTTGCGCCAGCTTCAGCTTCAATGCCGCATGGTCGCTCACACGCACCTGCGGCAAAACCCGCAGCCACGGCACGGCCGCTTGCGCGACGCTCGCTTGCAAAGTGGCGAGACGTTCGCCGAAACCGCCTGCGCCCTCGGGCAATTCATAGAGTTGATAAGTAATGCTTTTCCACTCCGCCTCCAGCGGCGCCTGCCTGCGCACAGCGGCAGACAGCCGGTCGAAACTATGCCGCGCCATCCACAGTTCTCCATCGAGCGCATGCGCGGGAAATTGCGCGGTGAACCAGGCGGGCGCGTGGATCGGTTTGCCGCTACGGAATTTCAGGTTTTTGCCATCCCAATAAGCACGAACGCCATCCAGTTTTTCACTCACGAGATAGTGGGCGAGGTCATGGTTTTCCGAATAGCTTTGCGCCAGCAGCAATGGCGGCGCGGCCAGAACGGCACTGGGCACCGCCTGTTCGGCGGAGTACGCCGGCGAGTAGGGTTGCAAGACGCCGCTCACGAGCAATAAGGCGAGCAGGGGACGCAACGGAGGGAGTTGAATTGGTTTCATGCTGACTTTTCATCGGGAGTGGTGACGGAAGGAGGTTTGTTCTGCCCGATATTTTATTGCAAATATGCCAATACAAAGAAGATTTTGTGCGTCATGCGCGCCCCCATCAGGCGATAGTCCCGCTCTTACAACCCAGATTTGTGAAATCGTGATTTTCAGCGCTTCCCCATGCCGTCAGACCGTCCTATCGTCGTATTCGGATTCTCCAGTTTGGGCGGCTCCGAAAATCCTGTAAGCGCGTCACCGGCGTTCCATTCGCCGACAGCAAAAACGCGCTTGTCGCGCAACCCCGTCACGCCATCGAACCAGGCCCGCTTCACCGGACACTGGAGCATCGCGTTAGCTGGGCTCGGCGCAGGTTAAACATGCGAAACCCAGCGAACAGGTGCCGCCAAGGCACCATGCGCGACGATAATTGGACATCGGGGGAATTTGACACAGCATGCGGCGCTACTTGGTACGACTTACGGCTTTAATTTTCACGTGAGACAGACATGTTGCCCGAACTATAACTAGAAAGCTGGTCTAAAAGAACTCGACGTAATACCAATCCTCACCCATAGACGGAAAGAGACGCGATTTCATGTCGCGTTATGGGTGAGGATTGGTATGCGCTGATCCGATGATCGGATGATGCATCGATCAATGTGCTGCCACCGTTATCCCGATGAAAGGTAATCCGGCATCGTGCCATACAATAATGAAATGACCGAGCTGCTGCTCGAATCCCTGGACGTGTCCCAACTTGTCCCGGCATCGCTGGCTCCATGGCGTCCGTTAGTCCTCGACGGCATGGCATTCTTTCTGGCGCGGTTGCCGGCTCACCGTCAGGCCGCCATATTCGCCGATCAATTCGCGTTGCCGGAAGACACCGACGCCGCCACGCGTCTGGTAACGCTTCTGGTGCAATGCCCGACGCTCCATAAACTGGGCCAGGTACTGGCGCGTAACCGGCAACTGCCTGTGGAAATACGGCGCCAGTTGCAGACACTGGAGTCAATGTTGCCGACCACGCCGATGGAGCAGATATTGTGCCGTATCCGAGAGGAGCTTCCCGATGACCTGCCGGTGACCTTGGCCCCGGATGCATTGGCCGAGGGAAGCGTTGCGGTGGTGCTGCCCTTCACCTATCAAGAAAATGGGAAAACATGCGATGGCGTCTTCAAGCTGCTCAAACCCGGAATAGAAGAAAGGTTTACCGAAGAGATCGCCATATGGGCGGAATTGGGAACGTTTCTTGAAGAGCGAGGGCGCAGCCTGGGCCTGCCTGCGCTGGAATACCGGCGTACGCTCGACAGCGTGCGCGAATTACTGGCGCATGAGATCGACCTGCGGGTAGAGCAGAACAATCTTCGCGCAGCGCATGCTTTCCATGCACACGATCCGCGCATCCTGATTCCGCAAGTACTGCCATGGTGTACCGCCAAAGTGACCGCCATGGAGCGGATTTTCGGCAACAAGGTAACGGATGCCAACCTGTCTGCAAATCATCGCGCGGACCTGGCTTCTGCCATGGTATCTGCGCTTGTCGCTCAACCGTTCTGGAGCGCAGCGGAAGTCGCCATGCTGCACGCCGATCTCCATGCCGGAAACCTGATCGCCGCAAACGACGGAAGGCTGGCGATATTGGACTGGAGTCTGACCTTGCATCTTTCCAAAGCCGACCGGGAGATGCTGGTGTCCATCATTGCCGGCGGTTTGACGCTCGATGCCGGACGCATCCGCAATGCGGTAGCTGCGCTCGGATCGATGCGCGAGGACGATCCGATACTCAGCCGGGCAGTCGAGCGAGCGCTCGATCGTGTGGTGTTCGAGAGACGCTTTCCGGGATTCGAATGGCTGCTGGAATGGCTGGACGAACTCGCGTTGGATACCGCCACAGGATTCCGTCATGATTTTGTACTGTTCCGCAAGACGTGGCTTTCCCTGTCGGGTGTGATCGCTGACCTTGTAGAGACGCATTCGTCCGACGCCGAATTGCTGGGGCTGGGCCTGGAGCGATTTCTGGCGGAACTGCCCGCGAGAGTGTCCGCCCTTCCTGAACCGGCGCATTTATCCACGCATGTGTCGAATACCAACGTTCTGCGGATATGTGCATCGGCATGGCTGGTTCCGGCGCGGTATTGGGCAAGGGTCTGGCGGCG
>CAMLDH010000351.1 GCA_946478765.1 uncultured Oxalobacteraceae bacterium
TTTGAATAAGTAACATATTGAAACTAAAGTGGGCGAATAAACGGCGGCGCGCTATAGTGATTGCACCTCCCTCCATGTCTCCCCTGATATGGATTTCAGCCCGCTCTTGCAGCGGGCTTTTTTTCGGCTGTCATTGATGAATAAAAAGCCACGATATTGCACTGCAGAATGACGACTGACGCCGCGAAGCGCACAATATGGGCGCAGTAAAAAAAATCCATTTCAATGGACAACGAGGCGACACTAGCCCGCAGCCGAAAGGTTCGCGGGCTTTTCATTTCGGGGCATATTGCGCCTTGCTCCGCGTTGATCAAAGCACAAAGGTAAAATCCTTCACCAGCGCCCCCGGCAGATGGGCGCTGCCGGTGCGGCGCTCGCCATAGGATTCGCTATCGATCAACAGTTCGCGCTCGTGCGTCAAGCCGACCAGGTTCTCGCCCAGCAGGCGAAACAGGGACTCATCGAAGCGCATCACATTCAGCGGCGCCTTGATTTCACCGTTTTCAACCCAGAACGTCGCAAAGCGCGTCATGCCGGTAATGCGGCAATTGGACCGATCGGAAAAGTTCAGGTACCACAGGTTGCCGACATAAATCCCGGTGTCCAACTCCGCCAGCACGCGCGACAGCGGCAAGTCGCCTGGCGCCAGATCGATGGATGTCATCGACTCATCGCTGTCGGCGCCATTGGCCTCGATGCGGTACTCCATCGCGGTACGCGGCGAGACCATGCTGCCGCTCAGCTGGCCGTGATCGAGCAAGACCACTTGCGCCGGCTTGATGAAACCGTCGCGCTGGAATCCCGGCGCGAGGCCGCCCGCGGTATTCTCGCACAGCGTGACCGCCGGATTGAATCGCCATCCTTCGTCGCGCATGCGGCGCAGCGCACTTTGCTTGGTGCGCAGCGACTTTTCCGACAAGCCGGCCCAGTTGAACATGCCGATGATTTCATTTAACGCAGTCGGCGTCAGATAGGCGCGGTATGCGCCGGGCGGCACCGTGACCGGTGCGCGCTGCAACATCTCGAGCTGCTGCGCCGCGCCGAGGAACTTGGCGTGAAACTCGGCGCGGTGCCATTCAAAGCCCGCGTACGAAGTCTTGACCGCCTTGTCGCGCGCCTGGTAAAGGCTCCAGTCGAAATTGAAACTGGCGGTCTCATGCCAGTTGCGCTGGCCGAACGAATTCGCAAAGCCGCGATACACCGGACCGGCGGCCAGTATGCCGACCAGGTCGTAGCCGCGGGCCGCAGCCAGGACTTCATCGACCATGCTGCCGGTCGCCGGCAGGCGCGACGCGACGCTGTGCTCGGTCGATTGCACGTCGGTGGCGATCAACAGATAAGGATCGTCCGGCAAGTCCGGCAATTGCGCACGCAACAGCTCCACCGACCGCGCCAGCAACGACCGATCGGATGCCGGATCGCCGCTCAATGCCAGCGTGCTGCCGGCATGGCGCCGGCCGTTGATCAAGTCGAGCGACAAGGTGATTTGACGCACATGGCCGGGCTGGCGGATCACGCTGCGATTGAAGCGCACGAAGTCCGATGCCTCCGCCGAGAACCAGCATTTGTATTGCTCAGCGCCTTGAATGCATGTGCCTAAAAATGTCGCAAGTGCATAAAAATACTGCTGCATCAATTTTCACCCCCAAAGACGTCCACATTGCCGAACAGGCAGGCCGGCGATGCGTGACCGACGCGAATCACCTGCGACGGTTCGCCCTTGCCGCAAAACGGCGTGCCCATCACGTCAAATGTCGATTGGTCGCCGACCGCCTTCAGCGAACGCCAGAACGATTCTGAAATGCCGCGGTAGTTTGGATTCTTGACCACGCCTTTCAACGTGCCGTTTTCAATCAGGCGGCCGGACTCGCAGCCGAACTGGAATTTATTGCGCGAGTCGTCGATCGACCACGACACATTGGTATCCATCAGCACGCCGTATTCGACCGACTTGATCATGTCGGCCAGCGACGTTGTGCCCGGTTCGATGTTCAGATTCGCCATGCGGTCGATCGGCGCGCGGTTCCAGCTGCATGCGCGCGCGTTGGCGACGCCCGCGATGCCGGCGCGCGCCTGCGAAATCGCCCCGCCCAGGGGACGTTCGAGGATGCCGTTGCGGATCAGCCAGGTTTTTTCCGCCGGCTGTCCATCGTCGTCCCACTGGTAACTGGCGAACTGCTCCGGCCGCGTCGGATCGTGCGTCACGTTGAGCAGGTCCGAGCCGTACCGGAAGTGGCCGAACATGTCGAGCGTGACAAAACTGGTGCCGGCGAAATTGCGTTCGTCGCCGAGGATGCGGTCGAGTTCGATCGGGTGGCCGATCGATTCATGGATCTGCAGCATCATCTGTTCCGGCATCAACAGCACATCCATCTTGCCGGTCGGGCAGTTCGGCGCAGCGAGCAATTCCAGCGCCTGTTCTGCGATGCGTTGGCCGGACCCGTAGAAACCCGCGTGCTCAAGCACTTCAAATCCGCCCTGGCGGCAGTAACCGTTGTATTGGCCGCCGAGGCTGCGGGTTTGCGTATCGGCGCCCTGATTGGCGGTCGCCGCCAGATTCGGCATCACGTAGCGGAAATGCTGCTGCACGTCGGCGCCGTCCGCGGTCAGGTACAGTTGCATCGATGTCGTGACGCCGATCGCTGCATACCAGTCGACGATGCGCGCATCGATTTTGCAGGCGCGCGATTCGCGCATCAGCAATTCGATCAATGCCTTGCGCGACAGCGTCGGGGCGCCGGCCGCCGTCGGCCCGGCGTAACTGCCGCTCGGGCGCGGCAGCGCGATGGTCGAGTAATCGATCACGGAGCGGCCGGCGCTGGCCGCGGCCCACGCCTGTGCGCGAGCAATCGCATCCTTCAAGCCGGACGCGGTCAAATCGCTGGTCGCCGCATAGCCGTAGCCGCCGCGATGAATGACCGTGATCATCGCGCCGCGATCGACGCTGGTGGATAGCGGCTGCAGCACGTCCTGCCGCACCATGATCTGCTCGCTCGACTCGTCGACGATGCGCAGGGAACAGAAATCGACTGCGGGGGCCAGGCTCTTGAACAAGGGCCGAATGGAATCCAGCAAGGCTTACCTCTTGAGTGAAAAAATGTTCAAAAATTGGGCTTATCCAACTTTCCTGTGATCACTGCAGCCGGGGACAGATCAAGCCCGCCGCACTGAAAGTCGATGGCGATCTTGATAATTGTCCCGATTTCGGCATCCACAGGCACGTTTTTTACTGTTGCTATTTTTGAGTTTAATCCTTCTGCTACGGCCTTGGTGATGCGATGCGTGATCAAAGGCAAGCCGCACATGTCCAGGATCGGCCATTCTTTTTTGCGCAACGCGCTCTACATGCGAGCGATGGTTGCCCTGTACAAAACAGCTTGGGGCAAATCCTTTCGCGAGCGCTTGGCCTGCTCCTGAAAACCAGCCATGCTCATCATTGACGCCATGATGCGAAAACGCATTCATGTTGCTTTCGGCGTCCTCAAATGAGGTGAAAATTTTGATCCTGCGTTGCATGGTGATTAACAGCCATAACAGTATCTACCGGGCTAAGCGTGATGATACGCGAGATGGGCCTGCGCCTGAAGGCATAGGCAGGCAGGAACGGTTTTAACGGTAGCGCTGTATCCGGAATGGCGGGCGCGCATGCCATGGATCCGGTTGCGTGACTTATGGCTGCTGCAGGACGGGTTCACGCCAAAGACGCGCATCCGCGTGCGCGTCATGCAAGGCTGCCGGGTCATCACGCCCGAGTAAGAACGCCGCATCGAGATCGCCACCGACCGGGCGGCTAAAGAAAGAAGCCACTGCATCCGGAAATGCCGGAGGCAGCGGCTTTTTTAATGGAAGAAGTTACCGCACATGCGGCACAGTGCATTACGCCCTACGCGCTGTCGGCGATGGCGGTCAGGCGGTGGGCGTCGTCGTAGGTGTAGGCGACGGTGGCGGCATCCGGCAGCGTGATCTTGGTCATCTGACCCACGCCGTCGTAATCGTAGCTCGTGATTTCGCCGCCAACGTTTTTCGAGATTTGATGAACACCGGAGGGAGGCGGTTTTTTCA
>CAMLDH010000352.1 GCA_946478765.1 uncultured Oxalobacteraceae bacterium
ATGCATCTTTGCCCGTGCTTTTTGCCGCCAGCGCAGCAAGCCTGTTACAAACGACAATGGCAAAATCAAGCCGGAAAGAAGCACAACAATGCGGCTTGGCAAGGAAAATGCTTCTCCGCTATGCAAGGGATGCAGCCAGGCGAGCAATTCATCTCCTGCAGACTGTTTCAATGCATCGTGTTCAGCCAGCACTGCGCCTGAGTATTGGTCGATCCACACCCTTGTCTTGGGAAAGCGCCGGCCTGGCTCCCCCGCTTGATACAGACGAATCAAATAAACGCCGTGCGCATCTCCAGGCGTTTCAATCCACCGGACCTCGGCATGCGGAAAGCGGTTCTGCGTAATGGCAACAGCCCTGTCAACCGTTATTCGCTGGCGCGTTCCAATCGGCGTTGACATGGGGCGAGGGGGCGTTGACAGCGGTGAAAAAGAATTGATGACCGGATTCACCCAGGCAGGCAAAGCGAGTGCAAAACCACTGAGCGCCAGAATCAACAGGAGCGGGAGACCGGCAATACCTCCGAATTTGTGGAGGTCATAGGTCCGCCGGGCCGGCCCCATCTTCCAACGCCAGCGAAATGCGCTTTGCCAGTTCGCATTTGCCGGCCACCACAGAAGCACACCCGACAGCAGGGAAGTGGCAAGAAGCAGGCCCAGAACACCCACGATTGTCCCGCCCCAATCGTCGATCAAGAATATATAGTGCAGGTCGTAAATCCAGGTCATGAGCGTATCGCCCCAGATGCGGTTGCTCGTTATCGCCAGCGTGTAGGGATCCACGGAAACCATGAGGGGCGCGAAATGCAAATGCTGTGTTTCGGCTGGCTGATGGTAGCGCGCCATTAAAGGCCGATTCGCAGTCAACGGCATTTCAAGACGCCAGGAACCTGCCCGCTGTGGATGCCGAGCCTTCAGTGCGGCGACTGCATCCTCCAATGGTTGCGGTTTTCCCTGGGCCTGAACAGCAATGTGCGGGTTGAGCCATTGATCGATTTCGACATAAAACACGAGAAGACTGCCCGTGATTCCTGTAACGACCAAAGCCGATCCAAACCAGAGTCCCAGGTAAAAATGCATTCTCAGCCAGATCGGACGCAACCGTTGTTTAAGCGTGCTCATGATCGAAACACCTCACATGATCGAAACACCTCAGTTACCCCCATACTCCATGTGGCGCTGTACAAAGTTGAGGATAGCTTTGGATCGATAGTCCTTGGCCAGTAGGCTCAGTTGGCTGGCGAAGGGGCGATAGCGCTTGTCAAGCTCAATCAAATAGTCCGCTCGCTGCAATATGTTTTGCATGTTTCCCAACCTGGCCAAGCGATGCAGGGTTTCCATTTCCTCGGACGGCGGCAACACCAACGGCGCCGTCGCATCGTCTTCAGTCAAGGGAGTCTCCTCCGGTTGTTCATGAATCCATGTCAAGTGCAAAAACTTGCGGAGTTGCTGTAACAGATTGTTGAAATCGATCGGTTTTGGCATAAAGGCCGAGGCCCCGGCCTCCAGACATTTTTGCGCCTCGAGATTGGTGGTGCTGGCGGATGCCGCAACAAGAGGCACATTTTTAAAAGCCGGAAATTTCCGTAGCCGGTATGTTGCTTCCAGTCCGTCCATCACCGGCATGACAATATCCATCAGGATAAAATCGGGGTGCCACACCAAGGCTTTTTCCAGTGCCTCCTGGCCGTTTTCCGCCTCAATGACCTCGAATCCGAGCGTGGTCAGCAGATCAACCAACATGACTCGATTCGCGCGAACGTCATCCACGATCAGCACCTTCTTGCGCGGACCTTGATAGCCGATAATGGCCCCCTCTGCAAAAGCCGCCGCTTCAGGCTTGACTTCATCGAGCGGCATGTCGATATCAAACCAAAAGCGGCTGCCTTGCCCGACGCAGCTTTCCACATGAATGTCGCTGCCCATCATATGAACCAATTGGCGGCTGATTGCCAAGCCCAGCCCGGATCCGCCGGCATGGCGATGCGTAGCGCTGACTTGCACGAACCGCTGGAAGAGGACTTTCATCTGATGCTCGTCGATGCCGATGCCTGTATCTTCCACTTCGAAACGCAGCTTGGCGCATGTCTTTGCGCCAGGTAACCTGCACACGCGGAATCGTACCTCGCCGCAGTCGGTAAACTTTACCGCATTGCCCAACAGATTCAACAGAACCTGGCGCAACCGATTGTCATCGATTCGTACGGACTGGGGGAGGTCCGAAGAAACATCGAATACCAACAACACATTTCTTTCTTCTGCCTTGACGCGAATAATGTCGACGGTGCCTTGCAGGAATTTTTGCAGACAAACCGTTTTCGGATGGAATTCAAACTTGCCTGCTTCAATCCTGGACACGTCCAGGATGTCATTGATAAGCCCCAGGAGTTGTTCGCCGCTTTGCTGGATGGTGTTCAAGCCGGCCGCCTGCCGCTCGCTGAGACTTTTATCCCGTTTCAATATCTGCGCATAGCCCAGAATGCCATTGAGCGGCGTACGCAGCTCATGACTCATGTTGGCCAGAAAAGTGCTCTTGGCTTTGTTGGCTACTTCTGCCTGCTCCTTTGCCTGGCTGGCTTCTGCAAATATCGCTTCCAGGTTGCCAATGGTTTCGGAGAGGCGCTGTGTCATCGTGTTGATCGCGATAGCGAGGGTGCCGATCTCGGCATCAGACTCTACTTTAGCTCGCACTGACAGATCTCCGGCAGCGATCTGCTCGGCCACTCCGGTGAGTCGCCGCAACGTGCCGGCAATGTGGTTCCGCAAGCGAAACGCCATCGCCATCCCAAAAACTGCGGCAATCAGGCTGCCGACCACGGTTTGGGTGCGCGCAGTCGCCAGACTGGCACGTGCCTGGCTCACGTTTTTGCGAAACAGATCCTGTTGATGCGTTCTGACTTCAGCCAACATAGCCATCATGCGCTCTGCCTGGGGCTCCGCCTTGGTACGGTATAGATGCAAATCTTCGTAGACCGGATCGTTCGCTACCAGCGTAAAGATTTTTGGCGCAACCTTGGCAACTTCGGTGCGCCAACGCGCAATCACATCCAATTTCGCACGCTGGTGAGCGGAGAGCAATGCGCGTTGCGCCATCACCGAATCCCATATCGCGTTGCTGGCCTCCATATGGGTGGAATAGGCAAGTTTGACATTTTTTTCGCTCGATACGGCAAAGGCAACCAAATCCACCATCATCGTATCAAAGGAGGTGTAAAAATCCGACAGGTTCGCTAGAAATGTACGGTGCTCAAGTGATGAACGTTGACCTTTGCCAGACAGCGATTTAAGAAGCGCGTCAGTCTGGTCGAGCACCCGCGTTCGCAATGGCTCTACTTCACCGCGTGCCAATTGCAGGGCCAGCCGATCTTCCAGAGGATTGTATTGTGCAAACAGACGTGGAGGTAACTTCGACCATTCCTGATAGAGGCCATCAAGTTCTGCTATACGCTGAGCATCCCTGCTTTCCCCTGATTTTGCCAACAAGCGCTTAAGAATGTTCAAATGTTTTTCAAAAGATTGCCTTGATGCTTCATATTGCGCCACATCATCGCCACTTCCCCAAACCAGGTAATTGCGCAGGTGCAGCTGATTCCCGAGCATACTGGCCTGCGCTTCCATAGCAGCGCGCAAAACTGGTTCGTGCAACTCCTCTGTGGCACTGATCTTCCTGGCTGCACTTAACCCGGCGACAAAACCCAAACCTACGACCAGCAAAGTAATGCCGATCAGTACGCCAAAACCGAGAGAAAGCTTTTCCCCAATGCTACGCGGATAAAACCATTTCATAGGCAGCGACTACCCCTTTCTTCCTTTGAAATTGATTTGACTTCGGAAAGCCCTAATCGATCCACTATAAGCATCAAAGCGTTTTAGAATGACCGTACCGCTGCATTGCCGATGTTCCCGTTTTTACAAGGATATCTGACCATGTCCGCACAGAAATATGAAGTCGGCAGCTGCCTGAATTCCGACAACGACGATCGCATGACTGACGAACCCAGACAGGGAATATCGCGCAG
>CAMLDH010000353.1 GCA_946478765.1 uncultured Oxalobacteraceae bacterium
TCCGCAGCGTAAAACCCATCCCCATCCCAACCTTCCCCTTGAAGGGGAAGGAGTGCCCATCATACGAGCGTCGTCATAATTTCTGACTTCTGTGTAGTCACTATCCGGCGTGTCATTCCGTTGGCGGCACATACCCCGACGCCGCATCCGCGCCTTCGCCGAAGAAATGCTTCTCCATCTGCGTCGCCAGATATTTGCGCGCGCGCGCATCGGCCAGATTCAGGCGGTTCTCGTTGACCAGCATGGTCTGATGCTTGAGCCATGCAGCCCATGCTTCTTTCGACACGCTTTCATAAATTCTCTTGCCGAGTTCGCCGGGGTACGGCGCAAAATCCAGTCCTTCAGCTTCCTTGTTCAATTTGATGCAGTGGACCATGCGGGCCATGTTGACTCTCCAAAGGTTGATTGCTCTTTACATTGTTGCGGAGCAGATGAAAGCTTATAAATTCTTGATAAACACTGCCGATTTGCGCTGCCAGTTATACATGTGCTGACGATCCTTCGGCAGGTCTTCTATGGTTGCCGGCACGAAGCCGCGTTTCAAGAACCAATGCGCGGTGCGCGTTGTCAATACAAAAAGTTTGGTGAAGCCCGCCGCGCGCGCGCGGTTTTCCATGTGTTTCAGAATCCGTTCGCCGTCGCCTTGCGCCTGGACCTCGGGGTTGACCGTCAGACAAGCCATCTCAGCCATTTTTTCCGCCGGGAACGGGTACAGCGCCGCACAGCCGAAAATCACGCCATCGTGTTCGATCACCGAGAAATAATCGATTTCGCGTTCGATCAATTCGCGCCCGCGCTTGACCAGCGTGCCGTCGGCTTCCAGCGGTTCGATCAACTTGAGGATGCCGCCGACGTCTTCAATCGTCGCTTCGCGCAGGGTTTCCAGGTTTTCGCCGCTGACCATGACGCCGACGCCGTCATGCGTAAAAATTTCCAGCAATGCCGATCCGTCCACTGCAAACGGCACGATATGCACGCGAGGCACGCCGCTGCGGGATGCTTTCACGCAGTGCTGCAGATAGTATGCGGTGTCGCCCGGAAAATGGCCTGCCTTCAGCAGCGTATCCGCTTTTGCCGAGGTCAATTCGCGCAATTCGTTGCCGTCGGTATCGGTCATCATCGGGGTTTCGCTGATGAAAATGAGCTTGTCCGCACGCAGCGCCGTCGCAGCCGTGACCGCGACATCTTCCATCGTCAAATTGAAGGTCTCGCCGGTCGGGGAAAAGCCCAGCGGCGACAACAACACCAGCGCGCCTGCGGCGAGGATGGGATGGATCGTTTCGTACGCAATCTTGCGCGTGACGCCGGTGAATTCCAGATCGATGCCGTCGATCACGCCAATCGGGCGCGCAGTCACGAAATTGCCGGAAATGATGCGAATCGCCGCATGCGCCATCGGCGTATTCGGCAAACCCTGGCTGAACGCGGCTTCAATATCGAGCCGCAACTCGCCCGCCGCTTCTTTCGCACATTCCATCGCGGCCGCATCGGTAATGCGCAAACCGTTGTGGAAACGCGCCTGCACATGGCGCAACGCCAGCTGTTCTTCGACCTGCGGGCGCGACCCGTGCACGATGACAACCTTGATGCCGAGCGCGTGCAGCAGCGACAAATCCTGCGCCAGTACCGGCAAGGCGCCCGTCGTCACGAGTTCGCCCGGAAAGGCCACTACAAAGGTTTTGCCGCGGAAGGCGTGAATGTACGGTGCGACCGAACGCAACCACTGGACGAATTGAATGGGGTTTTCCATGAGGGGCATTATAATTCGACCCGCCATGTCTTCACCCGAACCTTCTAAAAAAACAATGCCCGCCGTCCGCAAACCGGCGGAACGCCCGCCCACGCCGCTACAGAGCACGCCGATGCGCAACCCGTTGCCGCCGATCCTGTATCCGGAAGAGTTGCCGGTGTCCGGCAAGCGGCGCGAAATCGCCGATGCGTTGCAGGCACACCAGGTCATCATCGTGTGCGGTGAAACCGGTTCCGGCAAGACCACGCAGCTGCCGAAAATCTGCCTGGAGCTGGGGCGCGGCCAAGCCGGCTTGATCGGCCACACGCAGCCGCGCCGCATTGCCGCGTCGTCCACCGCCAAGCGTATCGCGCAGGAACTCGGTTCGCCCTTGGGGGAACATGTCGGCTTCAAGGTCCGTTTCACCGATACCTTGTCGAAGGGCGCATCGGTCAAATTGATGACGGACGGTATTTTGCTGGCCGAAACGCAGACCGACCAGTTACTCAAGCAATACGACACGATCATCATCGACGAGGCGCACGAGCGCAGCCTGAATATCGATTTCCTGCTGGGTTACCTGAAACAGTTGCTGCCCAGACGCCCCGATCTGAAAATCATCATCACGTCGGCCACCATCGATGCGGACCGCTTTGCCCGGCATTTCGGCAGTGCCGACAAGCCGGCGCCGGTGATTGAGGTATCGGGACGCTTGTTCCCGGTCGAAATCCGTTACCGGCCGGTCGAAGCGTTCGACAAGAACGAGGTAAAGGCCGCGCAGAGTCCGGCGCAAAGAGGCCGGGAACAGCGCGACCTGATGGAGGCGGTGGTCGATGCGGTTGATGAACTGGCGCGCATCGGCTCTGGCGATGTTCTCGTGTTTCTGCCGGGCGAACGGGAAATCCGCGATGCCGCCGAAGCGTTGCGCAAACACCATCCGCCGCATGTCGAAATCCTGCCGCTGTTTGCACGCCTGTCGGCGCAAGAGCAGGAGCGCGTTTTTAAAACGTCCAACGCACGCCGCCTCGTGCTGGCCACCAACGTCGCCGAAACCTCGCTGACCGTGCCCGGCATCCGCTATGTCGTCGATGCCGGTCTGGCGCGGGTCAAACGCTACAGCTATCGCAACAAGGTCGAGCAATTGCAGATCGAACCGGTGGCGCAATCGGCCGCCAATCAGCGCGCCGGCCGTTGCGGCCGCGTGGCGGCAGGTGTCTGCATCCGCTTGTATGACGAGCAGGATTACGCGTTGCGGCCGAAATTCACCGAGCCGGAAATTCTGCGCTCGTCGCTGGCCGCCGTCATCTTGCGCATGAAGTCATTGCACCTGGCGGATGTAGAGACCTTCCCGTTCATCGAGCCGCCGATGGGGCGCGCGATTGCCGATGGTTACCAGTTGCTGCAGGAACTCGGTGCGGTGGACGACAACAACCAGCTGACGCCGATGGGCAAACAGTTGGCCAAGCTGCCGCTCGATCCGCGCGTCGGACGCATGATCCTGGCGGCGCGCGACAACGCGTGCCTGACCGAAGTGCTGATCATTGCCGCCGCCTTATCGGTGCAAGACCCGCGCGACCGGCCGATGGATGCGCAGAATGCGGCCGACAACGCGCACAAGAAATTCGCCGACGAGAAATCGGAATTCCAGAGTTACCTGAAAATCTGGAAATGGTTCGAGGACGCGGTCGAGCACAAGAAATCGAACCGGCAATTGATGGACCATTGCCGCGCCAATTTTCTGTCGCAACTGCGCCTGCGCGAGTGGCGCGACGTGCATTCGCAATTGCTGACGATCGTGCGCGAGCAGGGCTGGCGCCTGAACGAGGCGCCGGCCACCTACGAGCAATTGCACACGGCTCTGCTGGTCGGGCTGCTCGGCAATGTCGGCTTCAAGGCGGAAGACGACGCGCATTATCTTGGCGCGCGCGGCATCAAGTTTCATATCTGGCCCGGTTCGCACTTGGTGAAAAAAGCCGGCAAGTGGATCATGGCGGCCGAACTGGTCGATACCACGCGGCTCTATGCGCGTTGCATCGCGCAAATCCAGCCGGAATGGCTGGAGCGCGTCGGCGGACATCTGCTGAAAAAATCCTGGGGCGAGCCGCGCTGGGAAAAACGCACCGCGCAAGTGTCTGCCTACGAGCGCGCCACCTTGTATGGGTTGGTGGTGTACAGCCAGCGCCGCATCAACTACGGCGTGATCAATCCGACAGAAGCGCGCGAACTATTCATTCGCGATGCATTGGTCGGCGGCGATTTCGATACGCGTGCGCCG
>CAMLDH010000354.1 GCA_946478765.1 uncultured Oxalobacteraceae bacterium
ATCACTCTCGCGGCGTGCGGCTTGCTGCTGGCACATGGGCCGATTGCCCAATTGCCGCACTACCACGAATTTGCAGACCAATCGGCGTTGCTGGGATTGCCGCACGCCGCCGACGTTCTGTCGAATATCGGCTTTGCCATCGTCGGTTTATGGGGATGGCTGCGCTTGCGTCCGATGATGGCGCATCCAGCCATCAGCGCGGGTCGGCACGGATACCGCTTGTTCCTCCTGGGGTTGATGCTGACCGCCCTCGGTTCTGGGTTTTACCACTTGGCGCCCGACAATGCGCGCTTGGTGTGGGACCGGTTGCCGATTGCTTTGGCATGCGCGGGCTTGCTGGCGGCGGTGCGCGCCGAGACACGGCCCGGTGTTGATGGCAAGTCGAATACCGCGTGGCTGGCGCTGTTTGCCGTCGCCAGCGTCGCGTGGTGGTATGTTGCAGATCGGCAATGGCAGGGCGATCTGCGACCCTACCTGTTGCTACAAGCGCTGCCGTTGGTACTGATTCCGCTCTGGCAGGCGATCTACGCATCGCCTTGGCGCGACCGTATCGGGTTCGGCATCGCGGTTCTTCTCTATGTCGCCGCCAAGGCTGCAGAGTTGTACGATCATCAGATATTGATCGCGCTTGGCTGGATCAGCGGGCACACGGTTAAGCATCTCTTGGCGACTGCGGGCGCGGCTGTCCTAACGGGCACACTCGTTTGGCGTGTGCGCCAAGCGGTTCCGGGGCATCAGAAATTCATACCAATATTTGGTCGAAAATCGGTGCGCGTGTATCGCAATTTGCGGGAGCACTGAGGTGTTGATTGTAAATGTGCAAGATTGGCGAATGAGGTCGGTATCCATCAATCAACAGCGGCGATGACTCTTAATGAAAACCATGAATGTTCCCTCCCGAACTAAAGCGCAACAACGCGCCGATGACATCTACCTGCACGATGTGCCGGGAGTGGTGCGGGCTTAGATTAATTAGGAGAAGTTCACACGGGATTGCCAGCTTGGCGGCGACATGAGCGAGTTTGCATATAACGGCACGGCATGGACATGCACGAATGCGGCAAGCATATAAAGATTGAAAACGACAATGGCTCCGAAAGGAGCCATTGTTTTATGTGTGTCCAACTCGCGAGAGAAAGAAACAACAAGCGAAATCTGTATCTCTGCGGCAACTACAACAAGCGTGCTTTAACTCTCAAGAACAACGTCACCCTCCCGCTATGCCGTGCGAATGGTCTTGTTTCTGTTAAGAAAGTGCAAATAAGCTTCAGATGTTTGCGAAAATGGAAAATTAAAAATGGTTGTAAATCGCCTAACATTAGCCCGCTTACTCCCGGACGATCATCGACAAGTCCGGCAGAGTAGCACCGAACCAGTTCTTCGCATCCTTCGCCAGCATCGAGATCTTCGTCAAGCCGCCGACTTTTTCATGGATGTGAACAACAGGTTGTTCTTGATCTGCTCTTCAGTCAGGACGATGCCAGGATTGTTAGATGTGCATCGCCGTTGATGGTGGAGCGGAAAAGCGATGAAGCAACTATATAGGGGGAGTTTAACAATGGATCTGTACTTCAAGACCGTTTTGGTTTTCATTCATTTCTCGATGGCGGCGTACTGCCTCGTTTCCGTGGTCGGCACGGATTGGAAAATCCTGAAAACCTATAGCCAGCCAGTTACAAAGGAGTTATTCAGCGAGATCACCTGCTCCAAGACCGCCATCAAGTATGCATTGTGCGGGCTTTGGATCACTGGAACGTTGATCGTGGCCTATGGTACTTACACCAGTCTCGGGTATCTGGCTAACCCAAAGCTGTGGTTCAAGTTCTTCGTGGTCGTGGTGTTGACCCTCAACGGCATGCTTGTCCACAAGTTCAGCACAATCTTGAAGCCTGGTCTGGTGCTTGCTAGCCTGGATGACAAGATAGCCTTCAAGCTCAATCTGGCTGGGGTGGTCAGTTCTGTAAGTTGGATCTGGGCCTGCTTCGTTGGTACTGCCAGGGCATGGAATGACACGTTGCCGTTTGCCACACTCATGGTTTTCTACCTGACGAGCCTGGCAGGCGGGATAGCGGTAGCTGTCTTCCTGCACAACCACCAGAAAAAAAGGACGCAAGTACTTTTGTCTGATCCCCAGAGGGGGTGAAGTGGATCGGTCGTGTCGATCGGTATGACCGAATTGCCGAATCGCCGAGATAGACGCAGAGTCCTTCAACCTGGATTCGGCAGTTGACCGCTCACTTCGTCTGGAGAGCCGCATGAACATTACTTTTATTCGTTCGATAACCGTCACCGATTTATTCAAAACATATACTCGTTGACGATCTGTCGCCCGTTTTCAAACTCGGGAGATATCTCTTCGCTGGAAGAACCGTCAATTTTGTTCGGGTCGTCTACAATCGATAAATCCCTTCGTTGTTGGGCGAACAAGCGATTTAGAGTGCCATATTCGAAAACGCGACCGTTGCCATCCTGAAAAGGGTGTATCAACTCGCACCGCCTGATCAGTGCATCCGTGATCCTGTCTTGTTGCTCAGTCTCTGTCGCCTCGGAGATTTGTTGGTGATAATCGTTAATCCACTTGGTCAGGCATTTTTCGATCGCAGAAACAATGGGGTCTTCCAGCGTTTGCGCCTTCCTCCATCGTATTTGCTCAATAAAACTCCGACCGGAACGAGTCACTTTTCCGTCCGCTGATACGGACAGCGTCAAGACTCCATCGGTAATTTCCTGGATCTCTTTGGCGATTTGAGTGAATTCCTGTTGGCCTTTTTCTGTCGGCCGGTTTATCCCAAAAGTCATGGCGAGAGGAAGATACTCCCCGGTATATTTGCTGCCGGGAGTAAAGTGTCGATGTGCTTCTTTAATCCACTGCGTATCTATCCTCTTATCAATGTCTTTAAAGGCGAATTTCCATCCCTCTGACATCTTGTACAAATAGTCCTTCTCGCTATTGAAAAGACATGCGAAATACGGGGGAACATGACGGGAACGACTCGCTCCGCAAGGCTCTTGCAGCTGCTTCATTGCGGTAAGCAACATGGGGTCTACACATAGCAAAGCTCTGTTCTCAGGTTTGATTTTTTCAAACGGCGTTCCGTCGAATGCACTGTAAAACGTTTGAAAAGCAACCGAGACATTGGATGACAGATCTTTGAGATTCTTTTTTAGTTGATTTTCGAAGTTCGCCGAAGAAGAATCTTTAACTGTTTCCATGACACAGTTAGCTGCTTCGCTCAGTATCGTTTCAAATTCCGGCGTCGCAGGATCGACTTTCGCTCCGGTAAATTCGAGGGCGCGCTGTAATGCGAGCAATACGGTTGCAATCTGCTTATGGTGTTCCTTAAGCACAAATTTTGATGCCAAATTTTTCTTGATAGTGTCGTAAATGAACTGGCAGTTCGCTGCCACGACATCAGTCACGGCTGCGGAGAGCGGACGCAACGATTCGGTGCTTTCTATGGTTGAGATCGGGGATCGTTGCGATGTATTCAGCAATACAGCAGCCGACGACAACATCGAACTGAAAGCATGTTCCTGTTGCGTTCTTTGACTCCTGCTCTCGTTTACCTGAAGAGATGAATCATCGATTGTCTGCGTAATTGTCGGAGTAGTGTTTGTTGCTTCGAATCTGTCGGGATTTGCAGCTTCCGCCCTGGAGGGTGTACCAGCCCCATGAGAAATGGCACTTGCTCCGCAACACAACAAGGCACGCAATTTTGAATAGAGGTGCTTTTCCCTTTTGACATGAGGATAGGGAGCATCGTTTTGCCGAGGATGTTGCAAGGCCGGAAACTCGGATCGACCTTCAGACAATGCTGACGGAACGTCGACAGTGACTCTGCCGTTAGAAATGTTGGATAGGGTCGAGAACATTTGGAACACAATGATGGGAAACACACTGCTGAGTGTTTCAAAATTCAATCCAGTTCCTTTTTCGCCATCCTGAAATAGCGAATTTTTTTATT
>CAMLDH010000355.1 GCA_946478765.1 uncultured Oxalobacteraceae bacterium
GGGGGGGGTGTTGTTTTTTTTCCCCCCTGGTTTTTTTATTGGGTTTTAAAAAAACTCCGCCCCAACCCCACCCGACTACTTGTTACGGGTTACAGTCTTAAAAGTCGCGCTTACGGCCAGATGGAGAAAAAGCGTCATATTGAAAAGCGTCATTTTGAGACACAGACGCATCTTTGTTCCTGCACCAATAAGTTCCGCAATCGTAACGGATTTCCCGAATTTATCAATTTGACTGAGTTTTTGAAATGTAAATATCCGTGCTGAATCAATCACCCTTACACCGCTTCCGCAAACTCCACCAGCAACTGCACCCGCGTCACCCCATTGTATTCATTCGCATCCAGCCGATAAGCGATCCTCGCCAGATCGGGCAATCCGTCAGCATGTCCAAACCAGATCGCATCGTATTTGCGCCTATCTTTCTCCAGCAATAATTTCAGGTGCTTTTCCTTCAGCACCCGCTGATTCACCACCCGAAAATCATCGCAAAACACCGGCGGCGCAAATCCCTGGCCCCACACTTGTTCTGCCAGCAGGCTGATGAACTGCGTCGTAAAGTACGCGTCTTCCAGCGAACCATCGGTTTCAACCACGCGTTCCAGTTGGCTTTGACTCAGCCAGTCGCGGCCCACCGCTTCGAATGCCGCGGCGAATGCATCGAACTTGTCCGCGCGGATCGTCAACCCGGCGGCCATCGCATGGCCGCCGAACTTGTCGATCAAGGTCGGCGCGTGCTTGGACACCAGATCCAGCGCATCGCGTAGATGAAAACCGGCGATCGAGCGGCCTGAACCTTTGATCAAACCATCGCCGGCCGGCGCGAACGTGATGGTCGGGCGATAAAACTTGTCCTTGAGACGCGACGCGACAATGCCGATTACGCCCTGATGCCACGAGTCGTCAAAGACGCTGATGGTCGAATTGCTCTTGGGATCGAAGGTGTCGAGCAGCGCCAATGCCGTGTCTTGCATATCTGCTTCGATTTCACGCCGTTCGCGGTTGATGGTGTCGAGCTGCTGCGCAATCGCCCATGCGCGGCCTTCGTCGTCGGTGGTCAGGCATTCAATGCCGAGCGACATGTCGGCCAGCCGTCCCGCTGCATTCAGGCGCGGCCCGAGCGCGAAGCCAAGGTCGAACGGCGTGGCGCAGCGCGCTTCCCGGCCGGCGGCGCGTTCAACCATGCCTTTGCCGGGAAGGCGCCTTCCTGCTTGCGGTTCAGGAGTGTCCATGCATCGCCGGGCCGACCTTCCTGCAGCGCGCGGTCGAGTTCGGTTTCCGCCCGCATGCCGGGCGGGTAAAGCTTGTTTTTCCGCCGGAAGAAGTCCAGCGTCTTACGCATGGATTGGGAAGGCGGCTGCCGGGCCAATTCCGGGTCAGCCCCGTTCTTCAGCAAATGCCCGGCAAATGCCATGTCATCGTACTGAATCGCCAAGTCGATCGCCCTCTTTCCTTCCAGGCCCGGAGCATTGCGATCGAAACCGGGATGCCCGGTGAGCGCCTGCTTGATGGACAAGGGGCTGAACGACTGACAGGCATGGGCCAGCAGCGCCGGCAGGGCCTCTGTTTCCATGGCGGGGTTAGCCAGCAGAGTGTGTATCGCCTTTTCATCGCGGCGGGAAATAAGATGCTTCATCTCCGTGCGCCAGGGCGATGCCTGCGGCAGAGCGGACGGAAACGATGATTGTGCAGGCAGTATTGTCGAGGGAAACATGGATTGCTCTTAACAAGAAATGGGCCCAAGGTGGGCAAGTTCCGGCAGGCGGAGGAACGGGGCCGACGCGATCAATCCCTCCATGATTGTCATGAGTGGCGGATGGATACAATCTGTCTATTTAGCACTCATCCATTGGTTTCCACAAATCGGTATTGGCCTCCAGAAATTCCTCCGTCAAACGTTCCCGTGGATCGCGAAACAGGATGTTTTCCATGTTGATGAACTCTTCTCCCAGCTCCTTCATTTTTTTTGCCCTCGTGTCATCCTTAAGATCATGGCGGTTTTCCAGTGCTTCCTGTTCTTCATATATTTTTCCTTTCGCCTCCTTCACGGCATTGGCATCGAATGCCTCGGGGTGAAGCCGCTCCAGATGTTTTTGCCAAGGCTCCCATGTCGTCATAAATCTGATGATTTCCTTACGATCGCTGGCCGCAGCTTGCACCTCTTCACCAATCGTTTCCACATCCATATGCTTGCGCACCAAGGGGGCCATATCGGGGGTAGATTGCTTGTTGATCTCGGCTGCCACATCGAGGAGAAATTTCTCATTGACCATGTTTTTTGTCAGATTGGGCAAAGCCAGTTTGTCGACCAGCTTCGTGCGGTAATACAGCATCAACTCCAGCTCTTCGCCAGGCACCGTCATTGCGATGGCGTCCCTCTTCGCCAGTTCATTCAGCAGATTCAGCTTGAAGGTGCCCAAGCCTAATTTGAAAATATCCTCTTGCCTGAATTCGCCCCGCGTCGCGCGTAGCGTAAGATGCGCCTGTTCCATCTGGTCGAATCTCAACGCCACCCTGTCCTGGCAATTCTCGCTCGAGTCAAGTGCGATGCCGAAGCAGATGTGGCGCAGCTCCTTGTCTTTTTCCACGGCATCGAGCAGCGTTGTGACGCGTTTCCTGAAGGCGGCGCGGACGGTTTGCGCTGTACTCGTTTCCGGAGCGCCCACCTCTGCGGCGTGATACTCCTTAGTGACGGTCAGACTGTCCAGCAAAGTCCAGAAAGCGACGGCGGAATTGGCATGCGCATCGTCCCGTGCTTCCTGATGGATGTTCCGCCAAGCAGCCTGGCGGTCCGGATCAGGTGCGTCGTACCACGCTTGCGTCGCTTGCTCCAGTGTGTTCCACCGTCTTCCTACGCCGAATACATTCGTGGCTGGCAGAATCCGGCACCCTTCGTTGTTCATGGCGACGTGGCTGTTATGTTCCTTAATCTGGCGGCGCGCATTTTCGGACAATGGATTTTCTCTCAGATCGATTTCGCAGGGCGCTTCGCGCCGCGCTGCTGCCGCCAGCACGCTTGCCGGGATTTCGGTGATTTGACAATGAGAGACATTCAACCGTATCAAGAAATCAAGCAAGTGCTCGGGCAAACTTTCAATTTGCATTTCTTCAGCCTGCAACTCCGTGAGAGAAGCAGGCAAGCTAACCGGCAAGCTTTCGAGATGGTTCGCGCTAATAGTCAACTTCTTGAGAGAAGCGGGTAATTTATCCGGAAAGCTTTCGAGATGGGTCCCGCTGACATTCAACTCCGTGAGAGATGCAGGCAGCAAGTCAGCCGGCAATTCTTTGAGCACGTTGAAGCTGATATTCAATTTCGCAAGAGAGGCAGGCAAGCCTGTCGGAAATTTTTCGAGATCGTTGTATCTGACATTTAATTCTGCGAGAGAAGCAGGCAAGCGAGCCGGCAAGCTTTCGAGCTTGTTGTAGCTGGCATCCAACTTCAGGAGAGAAGGAGGCAGGGTAGCCGGCAATTCTTTGAGCTTGTGACCCGCCACTTTTAATACTTGAAGCCCGGGTGGCAATGGCGGCAGCTTTGTCAGTTTGGGAACAGAGATCTTATAGTCATAAGGATTCTCCAAGCTCAAATCCAGCGGATCTTCCACTCGACCGGCATCCAGCCATGCGATGATGCGGTCGCGGGCGTTTTTGCGAGTTTTCTCTTCTGTGGAATTGGGGGGTTTCTTCACCCAGGCGTCAAGAGAGTCGCGATAAGTGGCGGTGCTTACGCTGCCTTCTTTGCAGCAAGTGACGGTGCTTACGCTGCCTTCTTTGCAGCTAAAGCTGGCGATGAACCTTTGGAAATTCGAGCGGCCGGAGCTGACCCGATGGCGTGGCAATGCTTGCGCGCCAGCGCTCCCCTCGTCTGCGGCATGTTGCTGTTCCGGTGCGAGAGCTTCCCGGTTTTCCAGTGGAATCCGCGGAGCAGATGCGCTGAAGTTATTTATTATCGGCATGCTTTTGT
>CAMLDH010000356.1 GCA_946478765.1 uncultured Oxalobacteraceae bacterium
AAACCACCCTGCTACGGTAAAATGCCCTATCAAATCCACCCGATGCCCTCTCTAGAAACACACCCATGAGCAACGACCGCAACGACAGCACAAGCAACGCACCGTCCTCCAATTTCCTGCGCGCCATCATCGACAGCGACCTCGCCGCCGGCAAATACGCCGACCGCACCGATGCCGCCGGCCATGCGCTGCCGCAAGTCATTACCCGCTTCCCGCCGGAGCCGAACGGCTACCTGCACATCGGCCACGCCAAATCGATCTGCCTCAACTTCGGCCTCGCGCGCGACTACGCCGGCCGCTGCCACATGCGCTTCGACGACACCAATCCGGAGAAGGAAGAACAGGAATACGTCGACACCATCCTCGACAGCGTCAAATGGCTCGGCTTCGACTGGCAGCATGAAGGTCAGGACCACCTGTATTTCGCCAGCGACTACTTCGACCAGCTGTATGCGATGGCCGAATACCTGATCAGCGCCGGCCACGCCTATGTCGACAGCCAGTCCGCCGACGAGATGGCCGCCAACCGCGGCAACTTCGGCGAACCCGGCAAGAACTCGCGCTTCCGCGACCGCGCGCCGGCCGAATCGCTGGACCTGTTCCGCCGCATGAAAGCCGGCGAATTCAAGGACGGCGAACACATCGTGCGCGCCAGGATCGACATGGCCTCGCCCAACATGAACATGCGCGACCCCGCGATCTACCGCATCCGCCACGCGCACCACCACCGCACCGGCGACAAGTGGTGCCTGTACCCGATGTACGACTACGCGCACCCGATCGAAGACGCGATCGAACACATCACGCACTCGATCTGCACGCTCGAGTTCCAGGACCACCGCCCGTTCTACGACTGGGTGCTGGAGCACCTGGCCGAAGGCGGCTTCTTCAAAAAGCCGCTGCCGCAACAATACGAATTCGCGCGCCTCAACGTCACCTACGTCGTCACCAGCAAGCGCAAGCTGCGCCAACTGGTGGAAGAAGGCATCGTCGACGGCTGGGACGACCCGCGCATGCCCACCATCGTCGGCCTGCGCCGCCGCGGCTTCACGCCGGAAGCGATCCAGCTGTTCTGCGAACGCAGCGGCGTCACCAAGTCCGACGGCTGGATCGACATCAGCTCGCTCGAAGGCTGCCTGCGCGAAGACCTCGACCCCAAGGCCCCGCGCGCCACCGCCGTGCTGAAACCGCTGAAACTCATCATCGACAATTTCCCGGAAGGCGAAACGGTTGAATGCAGCTCGCCGGTGCACCCGCATTTTCCGGAACGCGGCGTGCGCACCTTCCCGATCAGCAAGGAATTGTGGATCGAAGCGGACGACTTCATGGAAGTGCCGAGCAAAGGCTACTTCCGGCTTTATCCCGGCAACAAGGTGCGACTGCGCTACGGCTATGTGGTCGAGTGCACCGGCTGCGACAAGGATGCGGACGGCAATGTGATTGCGGTGCATTGCAATTATTTTGCGGATAGCAAATCGGGGACCGAGGGTTCGGCCAATTACAAGGTCAAGGGGAATATCCACTGGGTCAGCATCGCGCATGCGCTGGAGGCGGAAGTGCGCTTGTATGACCGCTTGTTTACCGATCCGAATCCGGATGCGGGGGGGAAGGATTTTAAATCGGTGTTGAATCCGAATGCGAAGGAAGTGGTGACGGCATATCTGGAACCGGGGATGTCAAAGGCGATGCCGGATGAGAAGTTTCAGTTTGAGCGGCATGGGTATTTTGTGGCGGATCGGGTGGATTCGAAGGCGGGGAAGCCGGTGTTTAATCGGGTGGTGACGTTGAAGGATAGTTGGGGGAAGTAGCTAAAATCTTCTCATTTTGGTTTACGAGATTGCCGTATAAATTGGATTCTTTCATGAATGAATTTGAAGAGAAATATAAGCTGGAAACAAGTACTAACTGGCGGCATTTGGAGCAAGTGCCGGAGCTTGAAGCGATCTTTTTATCTGCAACAATTTTGTTAGAAAAGTTAAAAGAGAATGAGTTTGAGATCGCTCTACTTAAAGTCAAAGTTACCCAAATCAACATAATCTCCGACGCGCTTTGCCAAATACAAAGCGCGATGCTCTTTGGCTTAAAAAACAAATTATTCTATTCTGTTGATCCATTAGCTAGAGTCGGACTTGAGCATGCAGTAAACCTTATATATATTTTGGATGATGAAACGAACCAACGATCTAGTGAACTCATTCGAAACTATATTGAAACAACAATTAAAAAGTCAGAGCATTGGCTCACATACGCAAAAAAAATTGGAAATCATCTTGAAATCTCAGTCGCTCGAAAGAAGCTCGAATTTATCAATCTAGTAAAAGAGGAAAATGCTGCGATTTTCAAAAAAGCAAAACAATGGCCAAAGACATTTGAGCGATTTGAAAAATGCGGCTTTGAAGGAGCATATAAAACGATATATGCTATGAATTCTGATTCAGTTCATTGCTTGTCAGAGGATATATTTAATTTCAGCACGTTAGAACAGTATCCGTCTCAATCTCAACATGTTGTAAAAGACGGATTCCTCTCACAAAATGCTTCGCTATCCGTGTATCTATTTGCGAAAACGCTCGGTTTTTTCTGCATAGGATTACAGAAATTGTCGCAGACCTTGCGCAATAAAAAATGCGAAGAGGGAGTGGATACATTGCTCGAGAAATTATCTGCTCTGCTAGAAATACATGAAAATGGCACCTTAGTTCAATTTGGTGTATCGCTTCAATCTACTGAGCCAGCGTAGCCTGGACTGTAGGGTGCGCCCCGCGCACCATTTCACCCTCGCTGGTTGAAATATCTTTTTCGATGGTTGTGCGTTCCGGTGCGCGAGGCGCACCCTACAATTTCAACAAGGAGATGGGATGTCGAATTATCGACGGGCGAATGTGGCGGGTGGGACCTACTTCTTTACGGTCAATACCTTGCGTCGCCTGCCGGTACTGACGGAAGCGCCGGTGAGGACCGCATTACGCGACGCGATCCGGCAAACCCGGTTGACCCATCCGTTCAGGATCGATGCCTGGGTTCTGCTGCCCGACCATTTGCATTGCATCTGGACCTTGCCGCAAGGCGATGCTGATTTTACGCTGCGCTGGTCCACCATCAAGCGCCTTGTTTCCAAACAATACGGCCAGGAATATGGCATCAAGGACGTGTCGCCATCGCGCGCGAAACGCCACGAGTCAGGTTTGTGGCAACGTCGTTTTTGGGAACATCAGATTCGCGATGATCATGATTTTTCGCGGCACGTCGATTACATCCATTGGAATCCGGTCAAGCATGGACTTGCCTCTCGTGCGATCGATTGGCCTTATTCGACGTTCCCGCGTTTCGTCGAGGATGGGGTTTATCCGTCCGATTGGGGATTAGGCGAAGCGAATTTGAAAGGCATTGCGGGTGGCGAGTGATGCGACGATGGTGCGCGGGGCGCACCCTACGAATTCGGTTACTTGAATTAAAAGGTTCAGCATCGGTTTAATTTGATGGCTCACCGGTGAGAACCGCATTACGCGACGCGATCCGGTAAACCCAGTTGCCCCATCCCTTTGAGATCGATGTATGGGTTCTGCTGCCCGACCATTTGCATTGCATCTGGACCTTGCCGCAAGGCGATCCTGATTTTCGCTGCGCCGGTCGACCATCAAGCGCTTCGCTGTCAAACATGGGCTGATTGCGCCTTGGCCAGTTGTCACGCTTGGCAGTCAAAATGAATTGAGAAGAATAAATGCTAATAACGTTTGGCCTGCTTGGCTTATCCATCTGTGCCGTCTGGTTGCCACCACTCCAGGTCGGAAAGAAGTCCTCTATTTCGCCGTGGCTTTTACTGTTTATTGGCGCCATTGCAGCAGGCTTTCTGGCTGGCTATCTGTCTTGGCAGGCGATCATTGAACTGGGTGTGCTAGGCATTGCCGCTTACTTTGCCGGACGTTCGGA
>CAMLDH010000357.1 GCA_946478765.1 uncultured Oxalobacteraceae bacterium
GCGGAGAAGCCGGGCCATGGCATCTTCGTAGAAACGCGCCTGCGCCATCTGGTTGCCAGCGGCAAGGTACAGTCGCGCGTGGTGGCGCCGATCCCGTGGTTCCCGTTGCGGCACCGGCGCTTTGGCCAATACGCAAGCTTCGCAAGAACGCCGCACGAAGAAATACGATCCGGCATCCGGGTTGCGCATCCCCGCTATCCGTTGCTACCCAAGGTCGGCATGACGGTCGCCCCGGTCCTGCTGGCCAACGCGGTCAAGGCGGCGATCGGACGCATCATCGATGAAGGCTACGATTTTGATTTGATCGATGCCCATTATTTCTATCCTGACGGCGTTGCCGCTGCATTGCTCGGGCGGCATTTCAACAAGCCTGTGGTCATTACCGCACGCGGCTCCGATATCACGCTCATTCCGCAATATCGCCTGCCGCGCACAATGATTCGCTGGGCCGCCACACGGGCGGACGGCATCATCACGGTCTGCAATGCGCTGAAAGACGAGATCGTGCGCCTGGGGGTTGCAGCCGATCGCGTCACATCGCTGCGCAATGGCGTCGATCTGCAATTGTTTCAACCGGTCGATCGTGATGCTGTCCGCGACGCACTCGGGCTGACGCAATTCACACTGCTGACGGTAGGTCATCTGGTGCCGGTCAAAGGGCAGGAATTGATCATCGCGGCATTGCCGATGCTGGCTGGCGTGCAGTTGCTCATCGCCGGCAATGGGCCGGACCGGAAAAAGCTGGAAGATCTCGCGCAGCATCTGAACGTCGCAGACCGCGTGCGCTTTCTTGGCGCATTACCGCAAGCCGAATTAAAGAATTATTACGGTGCGGCCGATGCGCTGGTGCTGGCGTCCAGCCGCGAAGGCTGGGCCAACGTGCTGCTGGAAGCGATGGCCTGCGGCACGCCCGTCATTGCGAGCAAAGTATGGGGCACGCCGGAGGTAGTCGCCGCGCCCGAGGCGGGGATGCTGATGGCGGAGCGCACCCCGAACGGACTCGTGCAGGCGGTGCATGCGCTGCGCGCCCGCTATCCCGATCGTGCGGCGACACGGCGTTACGCGGAGCGGTTCAGTTGGGACGACACCACCGCCGGACAGGTGCAACTGTTCCAGCGCATCTTGGCGAAAGACAGGGCATGCGTGACTACCTGATCTTCGGCATCGTTTTCGGGTTGGTGCCATTCATGCTGAAGCGCCCGGTCATCGGCGTGCTGACATTTACGTGGATCAGTCTCATGAATCCGCACCGGCTTACCTATGGGTCGGCCTATGATTTTCCATTTGCCGCCCTCATCGCGTGCGCAACGCTGATCGGATTGCTGATGACGCGCGAGCCAAAACGCCTGCCTGTCACGCCGTTGATCGTCGTGTTGATGCTGTTCATGGTATGGATGACCCTGACCGGCTTTTCCGCCTATGAACAAGAACGCGCGTGGACCGAATGGAACCGGGTCATGAAAACGCTGTTTATGATCTTGATCGCCATGGCCGCGCTCAATACTGAAAAAGACATCAAGGCTCTGGCCTGGACAATAGGGCTTTCACTGGGTTTTTATGGATGCAAAGGCGGACTCTTTACAGTGATGTCCGGCGGCGTCAATCATGTGCTCGGACCGGCGGATACCTATATCGAGGACAACAATGACCTGGCGCTGGCGCTGGTGACGACGGTGCCGATCATCTGGTATCTCCAGTTGAGCGCCACAAAAAAATGGCTGCACCTGGGATTGAAAGGCCTGGCAATCCTGACCATCATATCGGCCGCCGGCTCCTATTCGCGCGGCGCGCTGCTCGCGGGCGGCGCGATGCTGTTCTTCCTGTGGCTGAAAAGCCGGAGTAAACTGCGCACCGGCCTGCTGCTTCTGCTGGTCGTGCCGATGATGTATTTTGTGATGCCGGCCCAATGGTTCGAGCGGATGGATACGATCGGCACCTATCAAGCGGACAACTCTGCAATGGGACGCATCAACTCATGGCATTTCGCGACGAATGTAGCCGTCGATAATGTCATGGGCGGCGGCTATAAAGTATTTACGCGCAAGATGTTCATGGTCTATGCACCCAATCCGCAGGATGTGCATGCACCGCATAGTATTTATTTTCAGGTGCTCGGCGAACATGGATTTATCGGGCTGGGGCTGTTTCTCGCTTTTATGGTACTTGCCTGGCGCACCGGCACGCGCGTCATCAAATTCTGCAAAGAGAAAATGGAACTCAAATGGGCTGCCGATCTGGCGGCGATGTGCCAGGTCAGCATCATTGGATACGCCGTCGGTGGAGCGTTCCTGTCCCTCGCCTATTTCGACCTGTATTACGATATCGTGATATTGCTCGTCTTACTGGAGAAATTACTCCTGCTGAAATCACCGAAGAATGAAATAAAAAGCCTCCATCGAACCTTATCGGCATCGGAAAGCGCCGGTAGGCGAGGCAGCACTCTATGACAGCCCACAACAAACCCTCCAATTTGACGGCACGTCTGATTCGCGCGATGGGTGACGCAATAGCCCCACGCGGCAAAGGGGACGGCCGGCTATGCGTGGTCAACTATCACCGTGTTCTCGAATCGCCCGATCCGCTACTGGAGTCCGAGCCGGACATCGGCACTTTTCGCTGGCAGATGGAACTGCTTGCAGACTGCTTCAATGTGATGCCGCTGCATGAAGCAGTAGCGGCACTCGCGACAGAACGCATGCCGCCGCGGGCCGTATGCATCACCTTCGACGACGGCTATCGTTCCGTCCACGATTTCGCATTACCCATACTGCAGGAACTCAGTCTTCCCGCCACTGTCTTTGTAACGAGCGGATATGTGGGGCAAGGCAATATGTGGAACGACAGAATCATCGAAGCAATACAAACCCTGCAGACCGGACCGCTCGATCTGCGCGAACTCGGATTGGGAGTGCATTCGCTGGCAAACATGGTTGACCGCAAACTTGCGGTGGACAAGCTGACGGAGGCATCCAAATATCTGCCGCCCAAGGCCAGGCTGGATTTGACCCGGAAGCTGGAACGCCTGGTCGGCGACGCTCTCGCGCATGGACTGATGCTCACGCAACAAATGCTCCTCAACCTGGCGCAGCAAGGCATTGAAATCGGCGGACACACGGTGTCCCACCCGATCCTCACCAGCCTCGAAGATGAAAACGCCCGCTATGAAATCACGGCCGGCAAACAACAGCTTGAAGCCCTCATCGGCAAACCGGTACGGCTATTTGCCTACCCCAATGGCAAGGTCGGGATGGATTTCGACGCACGCCACGTGCAGATGGCAAAGGACGCCGGATTTGCCGCTGCCTTCACCACGGCGGTGAGTGCGGCCACACGAAAGCACGATCGATTTCAGCTTCCACGCAGCCGTCCCTGGGATGCGACGCCTGCCCGCTTCGGGATTCGTCTGCTGCGCTGGCTGGCAGGTTAAGCCTCACTATGCAGAATATAAAAAAAATGAATAAACGCGCACTACTCATTGCCTTTCACTTTCCGCCGCAAGCCGCAAGCAGCGGGATTCAGCGCACCCTGAGTTTCTCCAAACACCTCGGCCGTCATGATTGGGAGCCGTTGGTGCTATCCGCCAACCCCATCGCATACAGCGTTAAAAATCCATCGCAACTGGACAGCCTGCCGCCGGATCTGATTGTCAAACGCGCGTTCGCGGTGGACGCCAAACGGCACATGGGAATTCTGGGACGCTACCCGGAAATCGCGGCATTGCCGGACCGCTGGATATCATGGTGGCTTTCTGCCGTTCCGGTCGGACTTTCGCTTATCCGACGATACAAGCCGGCCGTGATATGGTCGACCTTCCCTATCGCCACCTCGCATCTGATCGGCTTGACGCTACACCGCTTGACCGGGCTTCCCTGGATCGCCGATTTCCGCGACCCGATGCTGCAAAACGATTA
>CAMLDH010000358.1 GCA_946478765.1 uncultured Oxalobacteraceae bacterium
AGCATCGGCTCAATACGTCCCCAGGCGGCGCGTCCGCGTTCGATCAATGCCAGCACCCAGCCGGCGGCGAACATCGGCCAGATCAACTGCCCCAGATACATGCTGAAGCTGGTCAACGCACCGATCGTCAGTTGTCCGTGCCACACCAGATAGCCGCCCAGCGCGAGCGTCAACACAACGGCTGTCGACAAGCTCATCCCTACCGCAGGTTCGTACGCCGCCTCCCAGCGCTGCGCGTTGAAGTTCGCATCCGCCGCCTGTTCGGCCAGTGCGGCGAACTGCTTGGCGCTGCGTTGTTCCAGACCCAGCGCGCGCAGCGTACGCACGCCGGACAAGGTCTCCTGTACATGATCATTCAAATCGCTGAAACGGTTCAGCGCATCGTTGGATGCCTGGTGCACATGGCTCGAAATGCGCCAGAATGCAAACGCCATGAAAGGAAACGGCAGCAGCGCGATCAATGTCAGACGCCAGTCGACGCCGAGAAACATCATCGCCAGCACCATCACCAGCGTCAGAGTGCCGTCGAAACCGGCCAGCATCGCCTCGCCTGCCGCCATCTCGACCGCATCGATATCGTTGGTGGCGAGCGCCATCAAATCGCCGGTGCGCTGGCGCTGGTAAAAGCTGGGGCCTTGCAGCGTCAATCGTTCATACAACCGGGTGCGCAAGCCGACGCCGAACTGGTACGCGGCGGTAAACAATTGCAGGCGCCAGCCGACGCGCAGAAAATAAATCGCGACACCCATCGCCGCCAGTTGTGCGAGTTCCAGCAGCAATGCGTTGCCGCCCAGGCGTTCCGCCACCAGTCCATCGATGACGGCGCCGACTTTTCTGGGTACCGATACAATCAATACGGAAATCGATGCCAGCATCAAGGCAGCGGCGATGTAAGAGCGCCAATGCTGCCGGACAAAACTGGCAATAAGCCGGGACAAGGTCATGCAAAATCCTTGCGCATACGCGCTTGAAACGTGAGCCGATTGTGTCGGAAAGAGGATTTCCCGGTTATCGCTTCGGCTGCCGGCAAGTGGGCGGCCACGTTGAAATGCTGACGCCAACGACAACAAGAGCTGGGCAGCCGGTACGTCGATTGCGCGCAATGCTTGCCGATAAATTTATCGGCGTCGCAGGCAAGCGTTGTCAAGAGAATGGAAACCGGAGGTCAGGAATTTTACCGTAAATGTCCGAGGCTTATTGCTGCGCGGGTCCTAAACTCAGGGCAATCGCATGAAGAGCCGACCACCAGCCGCGATCAATCATCCTTCGCGCCATCAATCCCCAACTCCTGAATCTTGCGCGTGATGGTATTGCGGCCGATGCCCAAGCGAATCGCGGCATCATTCTTCCGGCCATGGGTATGCTTCAGCGCGGCCTTGATCAGCGTCGATTCAAACTGCCGACCCAATGCATCCATCACTTCCGGCTTTCCTGCCGACAGCATCTGCGCTGCTTCGGTCTCCAGCAATGCGATCCAATTGGTGCGTTCTGCCGCGCCGTTTGCACCATTAACTGTCATTGGCGCACCAAATAACGGCGGACTGCCGGCGACATTGCGGGGAAGCTCAACCGATTGCGGGCCATCGGATGGCGCTGCCGCCGCATATTGTTGCGGCATGTTCGACATCGTTGGCGCCGGCGACGATGGCGCCGGCGCAAAGCCCTGCCCCTCCGTCAAATCCTGCGGCAAGTCCTTGATCTCCACCGTTTGGCCCGGCGCCATCACGGTGATCCAGTTGCACAGGTTTTCAAGCTGGCGCACATTGCCGGGCAAGTCGAGGCTGGACAGGAATTGCATTGCGTTTTCCGACACCCGCTTGACTTCGACGCCGAGCTGCTTCGCGCTTTGCGTGAGGAAGTAGCGCGTCAGGATCGGAATATCCTCGTGCCGCTCGCGCAGGCTCGGCAGACGCAGGCGTATCACGTTCAGGCGATGATACAAGTCTTCCCGGAACAGGCCGTCCCTGACCCGTTGCTCCAGATTCTGATGAGTGGCGGCGATCACGCGCACGTTGGCGCGCAATGGCTGATGTCCGCCGACGCGATAAAAGTGGCCGTCCGACAGCACGCGCAACAGGCGCGTCTGCAGATCGAAGGGCATGTCGCCGATTTCGTCGAGGAACAGCGTGCCGTTTTCCGCCTGTTCGAAGCGGCCGCGACGCGTGGCCTGCGCACCGGTGAAGGCGCCGCGTTCGTGGCCGAACAATTCGGATTCGAGCAAATCCTTCGGAATTGCAGCGGTATTCAATGCGATGAAAGGCTGTGCGGCGCGTGGGCTGTGCTTGTGCAAGGCGCGTGCGACCAGTTCCTTGCCGGTGCCGGATTCGCCGGTAATCAAGACCGTCACATTCGATTGCGACAGGCGGCCGATTGCACGAAATACGTCTTGCATCGCGGGCGCCTGGCCGAGAATCTCGGGCGTCTCGGCGGCGGCCTGTTCTTCGTTCGCTTCGCGCAAACTTTCTTCGAGCGCGCGACGAATCAGTTCGACCGCTTTGTCGACATCGAACGGCTTGGCGAGGTATTCGAATGCGCCGCCCTGGAATGCGGAAACCGCGGAATCGAGATCGGAGAAGGCGGTGATGATGATGACCGGCAGACCGGGATGCTTGGCCTTGACCTCTTGCAGAAGTGCGAGGCCCGATTCGCCGGGCATGCGGATGTCGGAGACCAGCACTTGCGGCGTACTGCTTTGCAATGTGTCCATCGCATCGCGGGCATTCGAAAAGCTTTTTGTCGCGAGGTTCTCACGGGCCAGCGCTTTTTCCAGCACCCAGCGAATTGATTCGTCGTCGTCAACAATCCAGATTGGTTTCATAGGTTCGTTCAGCGCCTCGCATGATGTGATATTGGCGTTTGCGGCGCCGCCTCCACGAGTACTGCCTTTGTTTAAGGCAGCGGTATCAAAATTCTGAAATCCGTACACCCCGGCCGACTCTCGCATTCGATCACGCCCATATGCTGCTGCACGAACGTTTGCGCCAGGGTCAGCCCCAATCCGCTACCGCCATCCCGCCCGGATACGAGCGGATAAAAAATGCGATCCTGGATGTCGGACGGGATGCCCGGTCCATTGTCGACGATATGCAAGTCTAATGCCAGCCGATAACGCACCTTCGCCAGCGTCACTTGTCGCACCACGCGGGTTTGCAATATCAACTCGGCGTCACCGGTCTCGATACGTTCGGACAGCGCCTGCGCGGCGTTGTGCACGATATTCAATACCGCCTGAATCAATTGCT
Organism: uncultured Oxalobacteraceae bacterium; assembly: GCA_946478765.1. Next base: position 3,243 of record CAMLDH010000358.1, read on the forward strand.
CCTTGTCGCCACGGAATTCAGGCGCCGACAAGTCGTAATCGCGCTTGATCGTCAGCCCACTCGGAAACTCGGCGACGATCAAACTGCGCACCCGTTCGCATACCTCATGGATGTTGACGTCGCCCACGATATGCGGCCGGCGGTGCGGCGCGAGCAGGCGATCGACCAGCGTTTGCAGGCGATCGGCTTCCTTGATGATGACTTGCGTGTATTCGCGCAGCTCTTTCAGATGCCGCTCAGGTAGCTCCAGCTCCAGCAGTTGCGCCGCACCGCGAATGCCGCCCAACGGATTCTTGATCTCGTGCGCCAGGTTGCGGATCAGCTCCTTGTTGGCCTGGCTCTGGTCGAACATGCGCTCTTCGCGATCGAGTTTGAGCTGCTGCACGTTTTCGCGTAATTCGATTAATACCGGCATATCGGGCCGGTCGAGCGCGGTGACGATGGTGTGCACCTGCAGCGCTTCGCGGCCGACGCGTTCCAATGTCAGGTCTTGGCGCTTGTCGGCGAACTGATGCGCAAGGGCTTGATGAAAGACCGTTTCGAGCTGTTCGCCGTTCAAGAACAGGTCGGTCAATTTGTGATGCGAGAGTGCCTTGACCGAGCTAGATCGGAAGAGCGTCGTGTAGGGAAAGAGTGTAGATCTCGGTG
>CAMLDH010000359.1 GCA_946478765.1 uncultured Oxalobacteraceae bacterium
TTTTGAAATAGCTTGAGCGCAAGCTTTTGTTCCACGTGAAACAAATGATCGAGCCATTACCCTTGGTGCTGAGCACTGTTCTTTGAAGTGGTTGCAGCAATGCTGGCTGCGGTGCTGACTAGCAACTAATGCTTGTTTCACGTGAAACAAAATACCGATTGCTGTTGTCGGAGAGGCGAATACACATAAATGAAGTCCAAAAAGACTTTATAATCTCGCCTCCAGAGTCTGATGCAGGGATGTCTGGGAGATGCTTTTTGACCAAAGTGCACGCCAATGTTGCGTGTATTTTGGTCAGAATCCGGTGCTGGTTGCATGCGAGATGCGTGCTTTAAAGTCCATGCATGTGCGCGATTCGCCCTCCCAATCTCTTTGCGGTTGCTCTTCACCGTTTCATCGGGCGCACTATGCTCTTTCCTACAGAATTCGATGTCATCGTTGTCGGCGGCGGTCATGCCGGTACCGAAGCTGCACTTGCGTCCGCGCGCATGGGGCAGAAGACCTTGCTGCTCACGCACAATATCGAAACCCTCGGCCAAATGTCGTGCAATCCCTCCATCGGCGGCATCGGCAAAGGGCATCTGGTCAAGGAAGTCGATGCGATGGGGGGCGCCATGGCAATCGCTACCGATGAAGCCGGCATCCAGTTTCGTATCCTGAACTCATCGAAAGGCCCGGCCGTACGCGCGACACGTGCGCAAGCCGACCGTATTCTGTACAAGCAGGCGATCCGCGCGCGCCTGGAAAATCAGCCGAATCTGTGGCTGTTCCAGCAGGCGGTCGATGACTTGATGGTGGAGGGCGATCGCGTGGTCGGTGCCGTCACACAAGTCGGTATCCAGTTTCGCGGCAGGGCGGTGGTGCTGACCGCAGGTACTTTCCTCGACGGTAAAATCCACGTCGGCCTCAACAACTATGCCGCCGGTCGCGCCGGTGATCCGCCCGCCGTATCCTTGTCGGCGCGCCTGAAGGAATTGAAGCTGCCGCAAGGCCGTCTGAAAACCGGCACGCCGCCGCGCATCGATGGCCGCACTATCGATTTTTCGGTAATGCAGGAACAACCGGGCGACCTCGATCCGATTCCGGTATTTTCGGTGATGGGCTCGGTCGCGATGCATCCGAAACAATTGCCGTGCTGGATCACGCATACCAACGAGCGCACGCACGACATCATCCGCGCGGGCCTCGATCGCAGCCCGATGTATACCGGCGTGATCGAAGGCGTCGGTCCGCGCTACTGCCCATCGATCGAAGACAAGATCCACCGCTTTGCCGGCAAGGATTCGCACCAGATTTTCCTGGAGCCGGAAGGGCTGACCACCAACGAGTTCTATCCGAACGGAATCTCGACCAGCCTGCCTTTCGACGTGCAACTGGCATTGGTGCAGTCGATGCGCGGCATGGAAAACGCGCACATCCTGCGTCCCGGTTACGCGATCGAATACGACTACTTCGATCCGCGCGGCTTGAAAGCATCGCTCGAAACCAAGGTCGTGCAGGGCTTGTTCTTTGCCGGCCAGATCAACGGCACCACCGGTTACGAAGAAGCGGCGGCGCAAGGCATGCTGGCCGGATTGAACGCGGCCTTGCAAACCCAGGGGCGCGACGTCTGGACACCGCGCCGCGATGAGGCTTACCTCGGTGTACTGGTCGACGACCTGATTACGCAAGGTGTGCTGGAACCGTACCGCATGTTTACCAGCCGCGCCGAATACCGGTTGAGCTTGCGCGAAGATAACGCCGACATGCGTCTGACCGAAATCGGCCGCCAACTCGGCTGCGTTGGCGATGCGCAATGGGCACAGTTCGAGATCAAGCGCGAAGCGGTTGCGCGCGAACTGGAACGCCTGAAATCGACCTGGGTCAGCCCTCGTATCCTCGCCGAACATGAAGCAGAGCGTGTGCTGGGCAAGGCGATCGAACGCGAGTATGCGCTTGCTGACTTGTTGCGCCGGCCGAATATCAGCTATGACAGCCTGATGAGTCTGAAAGGCATCGACGGCCAGGATGTCGCCGGCCCCGGCATCGAGAAAGATGCGGTCAAGGAGCAAATCGAAATCCAGCTCAAGTACGCCGGCTACATCGATCGCCAGGCCAAAGAAGTCGAGCGTCACGAACACTACGAAAACCTGAAATTGCCGGCCAAGCTCGACTACATGGAAGTGAAAGCGCTGTCGATCGAGGTGCGGCAAAAGCTGAACAAGCACCAGCCTGAAACATTGGGCCAGGCATCGCGCATTGCCGGTGTCACGCCGGCCGCGATTTCGCTGTTGCTGGTGCACCTGAAAAAGGGCGGTTTCAAAGGGTTCGCCTCCGCAGCATCAGACGACGCGCAAGCGGCGGCCTGAGGAGATCGACCATGGCCGGAATTGAACGCGCCGCGTTGACGCATGCCTTGACCGACGGCGTGCGCGCATTGCAACTGGATGTGAGCGATGCGCAAATTGCGCAATTGATCGACTATGTCGGGCTGCTGTCGAAATGGAATGCGGTATATAACCTGACGGCGGTACGCGATCCGATGCAGATGGTCACGCAGCATCTGCTCGATTCGCTGGCAGCGGTGCCGGCCTTTACCAACGCGAATAATGTGCTCGATGTCGGTGCCGGCGGCGGCTTGCCCGGCATGGTGCTGGCGATCTGGGCTGGCGAGGCGCGTCCCGCCATGCGCGTGTCGATGATCGATACGGTGCACAAAAAAACCGCATTCCTCACGCAGGCAAAAGCCGAACTCGGACTCACCAATGTGACGGTGCATACCGCGCGCGTCGAGCAGTTGCAAGTGCCGCACAAATTCGATGTGATCACTTCGCGCGCATTTGCAGAGCTGTGCGACTTCGTGACTTGGTCCGGCCATCTGCTGGAGGAGGGCGGTCGTTTCATTGCGATGAAAGGCGTGGCACCACACGATGAAATCGCATGCCTGCCGGCAGGATGGAAAGTGACCCAGGTACAGCCCTTGCAGGTGCCGGGCCTCGGTGCCGAAAGGCATTTGATTTTTATTGAAACTCACGATAACTGATTTGTTGAGGATAGAGCGGGCCGCCTACGCGGCCCGCTCTGTCCCACAATAACTAGAACGATAATATGGCCAAAATTTTCTGCGTCGCGAATCAAAAAGGCGGGGTCGGCAAAACCACCACCGCCGTCAATCTCGCGGCGGGTCTCGCGAAGCTTGAACAACGCGTCTTGCTGGTCGACCTCGATCCGCAAGGCAATGCAACCATGGGTGCGGGCATCAACAAGGCTGAACTGAAAGCATCGATCTACGAAGTTTTGCTCGGCATGTCCGATGTCAAAACCGCGCGCGTAACATCCGAGACCGGCGGCTTCGATGTATTGCCGGCCAATCGCGAACTGGCCGGCGCCGAGGTCGAAATGGTCGAACTCGACAACCGCGAAAAACGCCTGAAGGATGCGCTTGCGGCGGTCGATACCGAATATGATTTCGTGCTGATCGATTGTCCGCCGGCGCTGTCGATGCTGACGCTCAACGGTCTGTGTGCGGCGCATGGCGTGATCATCCCGATGCAGTGCGAATACTACGCGCTGGAAGGATTGTCGGACCTGGTCAACACGATCAAGAAGGTGCACGCCAAGTTGAACACCGACCTGAAAATCATCGGCCTGTTGCGCGTGATGTTCGATCCGCGCATGACGCTGTCGCAGCAAGTGTCGGCGCAGCTGGAGCAGCATTTCAGCGACAAGGTGTTCAAGACCATTATTCCGCGCAATGTGCGCCTGGCCGAAGCGCCGTCCTACGGCATGCCCGGGGTCTGCTTCGATCCGATCGCAAAAGGTGCGCAAGCGTACGTCGCGTTCGGTGCGGAAATGATCGAACGTATCAAGATAATGTAAAAATTATTGCGGGACAGAGGGAGAGGA
>CAMLDH010000360.1 GCA_946478765.1 uncultured Oxalobacteraceae bacterium
CGATAGCGCTTCCACGGTTCGTAAATCTTCTTGAATTTCGCATTTTTCGCGGACTCTTCTTCCATCACGTCGTTCGCCGCCCGGTAGCAGGCGTCCATAATCTCCCTGGAGAAATTATGCAGCTTCACGCCATTCTTCAACAAACGCGCCAGTGCAGCCGGATTGCGCGCATCGTATTCAGCCTGCATCACCACGTGTGCTTCGTAGGTAGCGACTTCGAGGGCAGCCTGGTATTCCTTCGGCAGCTTTTCCCATTCCTTGATGCCGACATAGAATGACAGTTGCGGCCCCGCTTCCCACCAGCCTGGTGCATAGTAATGCGGTGCGACCTTGTAAAAACCAAGTTTCTCGTCGTCATAGGGACCGACCCACTCGGCAGCGTCGATCGTGCCTTTTTCCAGCGCCGGATAAATATCGCCGCCGGCAATCTGTTGCGGCACCAAACCGAGGCGTTGCATCACGCGGCCGGCAAAACCGCCGATACGCATTTTGACGCCATCAAGATCCTTGACCGTTTTGACTTCCTTGCGGAACCAGCCGCCCATCTGCGTGCCGGTATTACCACCGAGAAAATTGACGATGCCGTAATCCTTGAAGAATTCGCGCAGCAACTGCTTGCCGCCGCCCTGATCGAACCAGCCGGTCTGTTGACGCGACGTGAGACCGAAAGGCACGGCGCAATCGAAGGCAAATGTAGGGTCCTTGCCGAAATAATAGTAAGAAGCGGTATGTCCCATTTCGACCGTGCCTGCTTGCACTGCATCCATCACTTGCAATGCCGGAACGATTTCGCCGCCGGCAAACGGGCGAATGTTGAACTTGCCGCCGGTCAGCGCAGAAACGCGCTTGGTAAAAGTCTCAGCGGCGCCGTAAATGGTGTCCAGTGATTTCGGGAAGCTCGATGCGAGACGCCAGTTGATTGTGGGAAGCGCTTGGGCCAGCGCGGGAGCTGCAATGGCTCCAACCGATGCGCCGACTGCTGCTTTTTTAAGGAAGGAACGACGTTGCATATTGTTGTCTCCTGAAGATTGAACACCGGAAAAACGATGCGGAACCGCGTCTTGCGATAAGTCACGCTGCCGCAAATTGTATTGGCCGAATGTAAATGCCGCAACACAAATATGATGTGGCAACGCATCGAATTTACTTACGTGGAACTACGCATGAAAGCCTTTTAACTGCCGGCTACCGTCATGCTCTCGATCAGGATGGAACCTGTCTGCTTGGTGCCGCGAATGATCGTGTCGGACCCGATAGCCACGATCTGGCGGAAAATATCTTTCATGTTTCCGGCGATCGTGATTTCTTCCACCGGATACTGAATCACGCCTTTTTCGACCCAATAACCCGATGCGCCGCGCGAATAATCGCCCGTCACGTAATTCACGCCCTGCCCCATCAACTCGGTGACCAGCAAACCGGTATCGAGCTTTTTCAGCATGGCCTTGAAATTGTCGGTCGCCTGAGTCAACGACGATGTGATCGACAGATTGTGCGAGCCGCCGGCGTTGCCGGTCGTCTTCATACCCAGCTTGCGCGCCGAATAGGTGGACAGGAAGTATCCCTGCACGACACCATCCTTGACCACATCGCGCCGACCGGTCCGCACGCCCTCTTCATCGAAGGGCGCGGAACCGACGGCGCCGACGACATGCGCGTCCTCCACCACCTGAATATGCGGCGCAAACACATCCTTGCCCAGCGAGTCGAGCAGGAACGTGGATTTGCGATAGAGCGCACCGCCTGATATCGCCTGCACAAATGCCCCCAGCAATCCCGCCGCCAGCGGCGCCTCGAACAGCACCGGACATTTGCGGGTATCCAGTTTGCGTGCGTTCAGGCGTGCCAGCGCACGCTGCGCCGCATAATTGCCGATGGCCTCTGGTTGAGCCAGTTTGTTTGGGTCGCGTGCCGCCGAATACCAATCGTCGCGCTGCATATTGGCGCCTTTGCCCGCAATCGGCGCTACCGAAAGGGTATGGCGCGAATACGGATAGCCGCCCATGAAGCCACGCGTATTGGCCGCGACAAAATGCGATTGTTGCGCATAGACGCCGGCGCCTTCGCTATTGGTAATGCGTTTGTCGACTGCGAATGCCGCCGCTTCACCGCGCTTTGCGATTTCCACCGCTTCCTCTGCGGAAATCAGCCACGGGAAGCACAACTGCAAATCGAGCGGATGCATTTCCAGCGTATCCGCATCCGGCAAACCGGCGCAATCGTCTTCGGCAGTGAAACGGGCAATGTTATATGCCGCGTCCACCGTATCTCTCAACGCCTGTTGCGAAAAATCGGAGGTGCTGGCATTGCCGCGGCGAATATGGCCGTCCTGCCCAAGGTACACGGTGACGCCCATGCCCTTGTCCTTGTTTTGCTCGATGGTCTCGACATTGCCTTTGCGCACCGACACCGACAAACCGCTGCCTTCGTTGATTTCGACGGCAGCATCGGCGGCGCCTTTTTCTTGTGCGTAACGCAAAACATCCTGCGCGAGTTGCTTCAATTGGTCCTGGGTATGGATAAATACGGATTCGCTCATGAACTTGGTTTTCTAAAAATGTTGGAGATTGAGCACAGTGATAGGTAGCGCTGCCCCGTCTATAGTGTTGAGGACAGAGTAATTCGGCGCACGGCGGTGCCTCCCAAACTCTGTCCCGCATTTCTATAATGTTGGGGATAGAGTAATTCAGCGCACGGCGACGCCTCCCAAACTCTGTCCCGCAATAATTTAAAACGGTTATGATAGCAGTCGTTTACACAATGGCGATAAGCCTGTTTATTTCACGATCATGGTAAATCCAAACCGAGGCGCTGTCGGCTTTCAGTCGAGCGAATTCGAACAAGAATACGAACGCCCGTCGAAGTCGCAATTAAAGCGCGAAATGACTGCCCTGCAAAAGCTGGGCGAAGACCTGGTGGCAGAGCCGAAAGACCGCGTCAAGCGCGTACCGATGCCGGAGGATGTGCGCGATGCGATCCTCGAATGCCAGAACATCAAGGATCACGAGGGACGCCGGCGCCAGATGCAATACGTCGGCAAGAAAATGCGTACGCTGAACGAAGCGGAAATCGCCGCGATCCAGAAAACGCTGGATAGCTGGCGCGGCTTGTCGAAAGCCGACACGGCCGCGATGCACGCATTGGAGCGCCGCCGCGAAAAGCTGCTGGCCAATGATGCGGCACTGACCGAATTGCTGGCGCAGCATCCTGAGGTCGACGCGCAGCAGTTGCGCTCATTGATCCGCAATGCACGCAAGGAGCAGGCGGAAAACAAGCCGCCGAAAGCCTATCGCGAAATTTTCCAGATATTGAAGCAACTGCAATCGAAAACATCCACCGCATCGCCCGACGAGCATGACGACGCCGAAGACGAATCCTGACGGACATGGCGAAATAGAGGCAACTCCGGATGAAGGCGCCATGTCCGGCCCCCTCACCCCTACGCCGGGCGCCGCCTGCCCTCCCGCAAGCGAGAGCGGGGAGCGTCGCGACTTACCTCGGATCGAGTTGTTGATCGGACTCGTTTCGATCTCCGACCGCGCTTCCAGCGGCATCTATGAAGACCAGGGCATTCCGGCGCTGCGTGACTGGTTCACTGCGGCGCTTTGCAGTCCATGGCGGATGGAAACCCGCCTGATTCCCGACGAGCGCGGGCAGATCGAAAAAACATTGATCGAACTGGTCGATGAGGTCGGATGCGATCTGGTCTTGACGACCGGTGGCACCGGCCCCGCGCGGCGCGATGTGACGCCGGAAGCGACACTGACAATCGGCACCAGGGAAATGCCCGGCTTTGGCGAACAGATGCGGCAGATCAGCCTGAAGTTCGTGCCGACTGCGATTCTGTCGCGGCAGGTCGCCGTGATTCGCGAGACATCCG
>CAMLDH010000361.1 GCA_946478765.1 uncultured Oxalobacteraceae bacterium
GTGACGCCATGGTCCGTAATCGCTTTTTTGCAGGCCCCCGCGTCGAGGTGCTGCCCGTGCTCAGGAATGACCAATGCCCCGCCCGCCGCCAGCAAGCCGAAAATGTCATAGACGGACAAGTCGAAACTCAAGGACGATACCGCCAGCACCCGGTCTGCCGGTCCCACCCGGTGCATGCGATTGATATGCGTGATGGTGTTGTATGCCGCCTGATGGTCAATCGCCACGCCTTTGGGCACGCCGGTCGTACCGGAGGTGAAAATGACATAGGCCAGGTCGGCCGGCATCTGGCGGGCGGGCGGCACGTCGGCCGCCATCGGCGCGGCAGATCCCGGCGCCACGTCGAGCAAGGCATAGCGCTCCTCGAAAGCGCCTCGCTCGCTCGCCGGCGGCAGGCCCGGCTGCGTCAATACGAACCTGACTTCGCCGATTTCCAGCAGGCTCAGTTGACGCGCACGCGGCAGCGCCGCGTCGACCGGCATGTAGGCGGCGCCGGCAATCAGCGTGCCGAGAACGGCGACGACCTGCTCCCACCCTTTCTGCATCATGACGGCCACCAGTTCTCCCGGCTGCACACCCTGCGCATGCAAGCGATTGGCGACCGCCACGCTCTCGGCCAGCAATTGCCGGTAGTTCAGGGTGCGGCTGGCCGTGATGACGGCGGGCGCATCCGGGGTTTTAGCGGCCCAAGCGAGAAAATCCGCATGCAGCAACTGCATTTGGGCCGGTGTGGCTGTCGCATTGGCCGCTTCGCGCCGGGCCTGCATTGCGCCGGGCAACGCAAGCACGGACGCTTGCGACCAGAGCGCATCCTCATCGGCCAGGCATTGCAGCGCCTGCAGGAATGAGCCGAACATCGCGTCGAGCACACCTTGCTCGAACATGGCATCCACGGCATCCCAGTTGAACACCAGATCGCCGTTGACTTCCATGATCTGGTTGTCGAGCCAGACTTGCGGCGTCTGACTCACGCCATAGACCATCGGTCCGAACTGTTCCACCAGGCCGGCATCTTCATTGCCCTTGCCACCCAGCACCAGCGCGCTGGTAAACACCACCGGCATCACCGCCTGCATGCCGGTATGCCGGCGATGGTTCGATTCGCGCAAAACCTCGACCCCGCTGAATTCCCGGTGTTCAAGGTCATCCATCAAGCGGTGCTGCAACTGTTGCGCGCGCTGCAGGAAACTGGTGCCGGGTTCCCGATGATCGACTTCCACCATCACTAGCGACGTGAAGTCGCCAAGCAAATGCATGACCTCGGGGTGCAGCGGCAACCGGTTGAACAAAGTGAGGTTCAGCGTGAAATGCGCGGAGCCGCTCCAGCGCGCCAGCACTTCCGCATACACCGCCAGCAACAGGCCGGAGGCGGTCAAGCCGTTCGCCCGCGCCTGCTCCTTGAGCCTGGACCAGCGCGCGCGCTCGATCCGTTCGCGGCGGCGGCTGAAGCGCGGCGTCGCGGACGGCGCGTGGGTGACGATCGGCAAGTCGGGCGCGGGGGGAAGCGTGTCGATCCGCTTCATCCAGTAATCGCGCGCGCGCTGATAGGCGGCGCCCTCCAGCAACTTGCGCTCCGCGATCACATAATCGCGATAGGACAGCTGCAACGCAGGCAAGCTCAATGCGGGTGAACGGTAGAGCTGAAACCATTCACTGAACATGAGGAACATGCTCCAGCCATCGAGAATGAGCATGTCCAGGCTCAGGTGCAGGCGGGTGTGCCCGTTTGGCATCGCGCTGGCTTGCACATCGAACAGCGGCCATTGGTTCGCCGGACGTACTTCGTGCGACATCTGTTCGCGCAATTGCATTACCCGCTTTTCAGCGCCGGCTTCGGACTCGCCCGCAACATCGTGCAGGACAATGTCGAAGGCAGGCACGGACGGCAGGATCTGCTGCAGGCCATCGTCGGTCATGATTGCGCGTAGCATTTCATGGCGGTCGATCAGGCGACGCAATGCCTGATTGAAACGGGCAACATCCAACTGCGGGCAATCGAGTTCGAAATAGAAATGCGTGGCGACATTGCCCAGTTCGGCCAGATTTTTCCGCCCCATCCAGTAGGCATGCTGGACATCGGTCAATGGAAACGGCGCGTGCCGCTGCTGCGGGTCATGTTCTACCGCAGGCAAACCGGCGGACGATGGAAGCGAGGCATTGGCGCGCAACAGCTCGATCAGGCCGGCCTTAATGTCGCGAATCTTCTGTCGCAACGCCTCGTCCATTGCGCCGGGGGGCGCGGATATGCGCAATTCCTCGCCATCCAGATGAAATTTGACGCCTGCCCGCATTGCACTGTGCAAAATCTCTTTCATGGTATCGCTCTCAATCTTTTTAATTTTTTTGCTCACTCGATCACCGCTGTCTCTTCAGCCAACGATCCGTCTCTGTTGCCACCTGCTCCACGGTGGCATCCGACAACAAGGTGTAATGCGAGCCCGGCAAACTCGCCGTGCCGATCTCGTTGCAGAACCGCTGCCATCCCCAGTCCGGTTCATGCGCGCATGGATGTCCCATGAACTCGCTCACCACGCCGCTCTCGGCGCGGATGAGCAGCACATCGACATCGACCCGCGTAGCGCGATAGCGGCGCGAGCCTTGCACAACACCTGCAAACACGCGGTAAATCGCCGTCATTTGCGTCGGATCCAGCGGCAGCTTTTCGCCTCTCCCCTCCTGTATCGCGAAGATGCGAGCCAGTTGTTCGCCCGGATCGTCGGGAAGCACGCCGGCCGAATCGACCAGTTCGGCCACCGGCAGATTCAGCGCCAGATCCGACGCCAGATCTTCCAGGAACCAGGACAGCAGCGTCCTGTTATCGATCGGGGTATGCAGCAGGGGCGCCGGGCAGTCGAACATCACGATGTCCTGCACCAGCCGGTTTTTCTTCTGTAGCTGCGCCGCCATTTCGAAGGCAATCAAGGCGCCGGACGACCACCCGCCCAGCAGCACCGGGCCGCTCGGTTGATGGGCGTCGAGTTCCGCGACGTACTGTGCGGCAAGCGCTTCGATGCTGTCAAGCGACGCCGCACTGCCATCCACGCCGGGCGCCTGGAATCCGAATACCGGCCGGTTCAGCAAGCCTGCCAATGTGCGGTAACACATGACATGCCCGCCTGCCGGATGGACCAGGTAAAGCGGCGGTTCGCTGCCTTCCGCTTGAATCGACATCAGGCAGCTGCTGTACATGGCTGCCTGTCCGTGGCGCAGCACTGTCGCCACCCGCTCAACGGTGCGCTCCTGCCAAATGACGCCGAGCGAAAGCGTCTGTCCGAACGCTTCCCGGATCGCGCCCACGATACGCACCGCTTCAAACGACTGCCCGCCCACATCAAAGAAGTCGTCGCTCACGCTCAACGCCGGCTGGTTCAAGGCCGTGCGCCATAGCCCCAGCAAACGGGTTTCCAGTTCATCGGCGGGCGCACGCGATATACCTTTAACGCCCTGCGGCGTTGCCGCAGGATGGATATCGATCTCTGGAAGGGCCTTGCGGTCCACCTTGCCATTGCTGCTCAGCGGCAGCCGCTCCAGCACCTGGATCGCGCGCGGCACCATGTACGCCGGCAGCTTCTTCTCCAGTGCGCGCTTGAGTTGATCGATGTCGATCCGTCTCGATCCGGAGGGCACTACGTAAGCGGCCAGATGCGCATGACTGGCGTTGCTGCCGCGCACGGCAACCACCGCCGCGCTGACCGCCGGATCGGCCGTCAGCACGGATTCGATTTCCCCGAGTTCGATGCGGTGTCCCTGGATCTTGACCTGCAAGTCGCGCCGTCCGAGGAACTCGATGACGCCGCCGGGGCGATATCGCCCCATATCGCCGGTGCGATAAATGCGTTCACCGGTGACCGGATGCGCAATGAAACCGGCGGCCGT
>CAMLDH010000362.1 GCA_946478765.1 uncultured Oxalobacteraceae bacterium
CGATCTCCCGCCCAAAGAGCTGCTGCCACTGACGGCGCATTTTTGGAGCTTGTGCGCGGAAATACAGTTTTATGTCGGTGTCGCCATGTTGGTCGCTGCATTGGGCGTGCGCGGCTTATTGCTTCTGCCGATCCTGTGCCTGCTGTTTACCGCGCTACGCGTACGGCATGGCGTCTATGCGTCCAGCATCACCTACTACCGGATAGACGAGATCCTGGCTGGATGTACGCTCGCGCTCATTTATCACGGCCAATTGGGTGATTGGGTGCGACTTCGGCTGAAATCCGTTCCGCAGTGGCCTGTTTTCTTTCTACTGATATTGTCTTGCATGTCGCAAGGGGCGTGGTTCAATTATGTCAGGCCCTATTTGGCGGCAATGTTGATCGGCGCCACGATTTTTAATCCAGACACTGCATTGGTCAAAAGATTGCATAACGGATTCTTCATTTTTCTGGCCAGCATATCGTATTCGCTCTATGTAATACATCCGCTGTTGGCGGAATCCTGGTTAGGCGACGGTGATTCGTTTGAAAAATATGCGAAGCGCCCCTTGCTGTTGGCCGTCCTGTTCGCCCTGGCCGCCATTTCCACCCATTATTACGAGCGTCGATTTATTGCGTACGGCAAAGCTCTGGCCGGCAAATTCGGCGTGGGCCGGCGTAAATCTTCGGAGACTCCATGACATTGATTCGTGATCGAGATTGGCATGCCGATCTGCAGCGGTATGGCGTACCTCGACCCTTCCTGCGGGAACAGTCAATTTGGGCGGTGTGGACTTACCGTTTCGGCCGGCGTATAGACCGGCGACCGGAGGGGGTGATCAAGCGCCTGTTGACGATCTGGTATTGGCTGCTGTTTCGTTTGGTCGAGACCAGCATCGGCGTGAGCCTGCCCAAGTCGGTGCGGATCGGACCAGGTTTGCGCATATGGCACTTTGGTGGAATTTTCATTCATTCAGAGACGGTGATCGGATCGAACTGCACGCTAAGACAGGGCGTAACGATCGGTAATCGCCAGGACGGTGGTCCCGTGCCGATACTCGGAGATGACGTTGAGTTGGGCGCTTACGCGCAGGTGCTGGGCGGTATCCGCATAGGCAATGGTTGCAAGATCGGGGCGATGGCGGTGGTGCTGTGCGATGTCCCCGATGGTGCAACAGCGGTCGGGGCGCCGGCAAGAATTATTTCTTACAAAAAAGTCGAAACGAATGAAAATTGCATACCTGATTAATCAGTATCCCAAGGTCAGTCATAGCTTTATCCGGCGGGAAATTCTCGCGCTGGAGAGGCAGGGGTTTGATGTCCAGCGGATTGCGATTCGCGGATGGGATGACGAACTGGTCGACGATGAGGATCTGCGCGAGCGCGATTGCACGCGCTATGTTTTACAAGACGGGGTGGCAAGCTTGCTGGTGGCGAGCATGCGGATGCTGGCGGCCAGTCCGATCCGCTTTTTTCAAACATTGTGCCTGGCGCTGAAAATGGGTTGGCGTGCGGATCGGCCATGGCCGTTTCACCTGATCTACCTGGCGGAGGCTTGTCGCATCGTTCCCTGGTTGCGCACATTCGGCGCGCGCCATGTGCATGCCCATTTTGGAACCAATTCTGCGGAAGTGGTGATGTTGGCGACGACGCTGGGCGGCCCGCCCTACAGCTTTACGATACATGGGCCGGAAGAATTCGATAAGCCGGAATTTCTCCGGATCAAAGAGAAGGTCAGTCGTGCCGCGTTCGTGGTGGCGATCAGTTCCTTTGGCCGTAGCCAGCTATTCCGTTGGATCAAGTATGTCGATTGGCCCAAGGTGCAGGTGGTGCATTGCGGGCTTGAGCCGGTGTTCCATGCGGTGGCGCCGGTGCCGATTCCCGCGCCGCCTCGCGTGGTATGTGTGGGCCGCTTGTGCGAGCAGAAGGGGCAATTGTTGTTGGTGAATGCGGTCAGCCAATTAGTCCGCAAGGGTATCGAGATCGAACTGGTTTTGGCCGGCGATGGAGAAATGCGGGCCGAACTGGAGTCGCTGATCGCACAGTGCCAATTGCAGGCCACGGTGCGCATTACCGGCTGGATCAGCAGCGACCAGGTACGGGCAGAAATTCTGGCGGCGCGCGCGCTGGTGCTGCCGAGCTTCGCCGAAGGGCTGCCGGTCGTGATCATGGAAGCGATGGCATTGCGGCGGCCGGTACTGACCACCTATGTGGCCGGGATTCCTGAACTGGTTCGGCCGGGAGAGGGCGGTTGGCTGTTTCCTGCCGGGGATGTCGATGCGCTGGCAGCCGTGCTGGAGGAATTTTTGGCAACGCCTGTTGCCGTACTGGAAGCGATGGGCGAGGCGGGCTACCGACGCGTGCTGGAGCGGCATTCGGTGGATATCGAAGCAGCAAAACTGGCGCAGCTTTTTCACGCTGGACAGACTGCAACCCCCGCCATCGCGCCGGCTTCGGTTCCCATATCGCTTGTCTCTGACTGACTGAAGGGAATGCATCCTTATGCTTTTGTTTGAAACAGTTTTCCTGCTATTGCTGTTGCTGCTGTCCGTACCGGTATTCGTTTTCGCGCTACAGGTTGCCCTTGCGATGCCGGCCCAACGCAAGAAACCAGCGTCTAGCAGCCGTCGTCCATCGATCGCAGTTCTGGTACCCGCGCATGACGAAGCCGGTGGCATCGCCGCAACCTTATGCGCTATTCGGGCACAACTGCAGCACGGTGACCGCGTGTTGGTCGTGGCGGACAACTGTCGTGATGACACTGCCGCAGTCGCCTTGGCAGCGGGAGCCGAGGTCATAGAGCGGCGTGATGCAGTGCGGCGCGGTAAAGGATATGCGCTCGATTTTGGCGTCCGCCATCTGGCGCTGGCGCCGCCCGAGGTCGTGATCATTGTCGATGCAGATTGTTTGCCGCAGCGTGGCACGCTCGATCTTTTGGCATGCCAGAGTCTGGCCGCCAACCGGCCCATTCAGGCTTTATATCTGATGCAGTCGCCGGCTGGGGCGAGCCTCAAGACCAAGGTAGCCGAGTTTGCCTGGGCCGTGAAAAACCGGGCCAGAGCCTTGGGTTTTCAGCGTGCGGGTTTGCCGTGTCAATTGATGGGGTCCGGTATGGCGTTTCCCTGGCCATTGATGGCGCGAGCAGAGCTGGCAAGCGGCCAACTCGTTGAAGACCTGAAGCTGGGTCTCGATTTTGCACGCATGGGCCAGGCGCCGTTGCTTTGCGCTGAGGCGCTGGTCACCAGCGTGTTCCCGGAAAACGCGGAAGGGGTGCAGTCACAACGCACGCGTTGGGAGCATGGACATCTGGGCATGATGCTCAAAGAAGGCCCGCGCTTATTGCTTGAAAGCCTGCGTACGGCGAATCGGGACTTGTTCGCGTTGACCATCGATATGTGCGTCCCGCCGCTGGCGCTGCTGACGATGCTGGTGCTGGCTTTTTGTTTGCTGGGGATGATGTGGTGCGCCGTGACTGGCAATGCACTGCCATGGAGTCTGGCTTTTATTCATCCGGCCCTCTTGGGCTTTGCCGTGCTATTGGCATGGGCCAGGTTCGGGCGCGGCATCTTGACGTTCCGGCATCTGGCCTATGCGCCGATTTATGCTCTGTGGAAAATCCCGTTGTACGTAAAATTTTTGGTGCGTCGTCAAGTTGAATGGGTGCGCTCCCATCGAGGTGAATCATGACGTCGATGTTGTTCGTCCTCTGGACATTGGCTGCGCTCCTGGGCGTGTCCAATGCCGGCGCCGCCGTGGCATTGCCTACCGACGCAGTCTTCGCGCCCGATAGTTTTTGGTATTCCCCGATCCCGAAAAAGGCGCCGTTGCATCCCGATTCTGCCGCGTTTGTCAGTGAGTTCTTGCGGCAAAAACAATCCTATTACGGCAC
>CAMLDH010000363.1 GCA_946478765.1 uncultured Oxalobacteraceae bacterium
AGAAGCATCCCTAACGCTGCAGCCTTGACTGCAGCTTGCGTCTTGTTCGATGCGTCGAGCTTCGCGACCACGTTATTGATATGAAAATTGACGGTACGTTCGGAGACCGCAAGAATTTGTCCGATTTCATAAGCCGTTTTCCCTTCCGCCGTCCAGCGCAGCACTTCTTTTTCGCGCGCGGTCATGAGGATCAAGGTTTCCGGCACATGCTTCGGAACCAATAATCTTGCCATGCCGGCATGGGCAAATTGCGTCAGCCACGCCATTCTAGCCTTGTTGGCATACAGCTCGCTTTGGCTTAATTGCTCGACGCTGCGCGCCAGGGTCAGCATGCCGACCGCGCCGCTGGTGTCACGTGAGGATTGCGCCCACCCGAAATGCAAGCCATGCGCACGCGCGTCTTCCCATAATTCGGGGGAAGATTCGAATACCTGATGGGACCATACAATCGGTAGTGTATTTTTGAGGCCGTGCTGCACCGTCGGATCAACCGCCAGATAGCCGCGCTCGTTGTAACACTCCTGCCATTCCATCGAATAATTATTGAACAGCGCAACTGTCGGGCGGGAAATGGGGATCGCCATCTGGATACCGTATGCGCAATATTCAAATCCCATATCTTTTGCGATTTTGGTAATTTGTTCAAATAATTCATTTTCCGATTGAATATGTAACAGCGCATTTAAATGATCTTCTTGCCATGTTTTCATGCCCCTTTTTCCTCCTCAATGTTAAATCTGACAGTCGCCAATTCTGTCAAATTTAAATAAACTCTTTTGCGTACGGCTAATATACGTCCTTAAGCCATGTTCATTTGTTAAATCTGATCAATTTCATTTGACTCTACTTGAACAGTCTCTCACGCCCCTCACGCTTTCAACCAGTGCAAATATGCAAATACCATCGATTTCGCCGGATGGCTATATTCGCCTGTCCTTGGCGACGCTCAGTAAATTACCGTTTACCCACCTCGCATCGGACATCGATCCGGATTTTTTGGACGAACTAAAAACGCAAACCGTTGCTGCACAAACGGCCGGCTTTTCCGAATGGACAAGCGACACCTCGCCAGCGATTTCGCTAGGTTGGGGATGGTTCATACACAACCAATCCCGGCGTTTGCTGCTTGCGCCAGACCTTGTACGCAGCAATGTAATGTTAATTGACATCCACGGCTACGATTTAGGTACGGCGGTAACCTCCAGTTTATTCGGCACTTGGCTTGCCGTGTACGACTGGCAACACCCGGTCGCTTGTGCGCTAAGTACACTTATGGTAGCGAGCTGTTAACTTTACCAGTTACCTAATTTTTCTTATAGGGATGTAATCGTATCAAATAACAACCGTTTGATACGACATGATGCATACCATATCAGGTAGTTCCAGCGACTTTTCCCCAGAACTTGAAAACGCAATTGCCCAATACAGGCACAAAATATTTATCGAACGCCTAGGCTGGCCCCTTCCGGTTGAAAATGGCCTGGAGCGCGATCAATTTGACAGACCGGACACCGTATATGTCATCGCCCGCGATGCAAAAGGCGAAATTTGCGGGTGTGCAAGACTCTTGCCAACCACGCGCCCCTATTTGCTAGGTGAAGTTTTCCCCAATCTTCTTCCAGAACTCTCCATACCTTACTCTGCCGACGTTTGGGAACTATCCCGATTCGCCGCGGCCGCCATTGATAACGATTCCGAAACAGCATTAACTGCCGCAGCCAACACGCGCCGCTTGCTGGCAGCGGCGGTTACAAGCGCAGCGAAACATGGCGCGAAACGCTTGATAACGGTTTCCCCTTTGGGGGTGGAGCGCCTGCTTCATCGCATGGGTGTGCATGCGCATCGCGCCGGCCCTCCGGTATTTGTGGATGGCAAGCCGATTTTCGCCTGCTGGATTGAAATTGACGAACAAACAATCCAAGCACTTGAGCTTACCTTTACTTGTCCGCTCCAAAAATCGCATTGACGCTTGCAACATTCGCCTGCGTATTACGACCGCAAGCATTTGTGCCATAGCTGACCGACCTCCACGACTGTAGCGACTGCTCGCATCGCTACAGTCAATTCTGTCCGCGCCAACCGGCGCAGTTTCGCCCCTCATTCTAGTATAGATTGTCTTTCGGCATCACTTAACGGGGCATGCTGACGCATTTATCTTGCGATATATCAAATGTGCGTTTGCAAATAAAACCTTCCGAGATACTTACAAAATAATATGATGTTGTTTTTTTTAATTGTGTGATTTGCCAAACAGCAAATATTGATTGCGTTACACCGCAAGTAATCATTTTCGCCAAAAGACAACCGGGAGCAACAAGTTGAATCAAGTACCCGCCACGGGTCTGCACCGCATCACCATCGTTGGTGGCGGCGCAGGAGGACTAGAGTTGGCCGTCAGTCTCGGCAAGAAGCTGGGCAAGAAGAATAAGGCGCACATTACTCTGGTGGATGCGGCCCGAACGCATTTATGGAAGCCGCTGCTGCATCAGGTTGCGGCTGGAACCATGGATAGCCACGCCGATGAACTGGAATATTTTGCACTGGCGCGTACCCACCACTTCCATTTTCGCCTCGGACGGATGGATGGATTGAGCCGCGACAAGAAGGAAATCTACCTGGCGCCGACCTGCGACGAAGATGGTGAGGAGCTGTTGCCGCGCCGCGCGATTGAGTACGATACGCTGATTCTGGCGCTGGGCAGCCAAACCAATGATTTCGGCACTCCCGGCGTACAGGAGAACAGCATCATGCTGGATTCGCCGATTGCAGCGGAGCGTTTCCACACGCGCCTGATCAATTGCTGCCTGCGTGCGCAAACCGCCGGCAAGGCTGCGGGCGCGGGCCGATTTACCGTGACGATCATTGGCGGCGGTGCGACCGGCGTGGAACTGTCGGCCGAACTTCACATGACCACCAAGATCCTGTCGAGTTACGGACTGGCGAATTTTCACCCCGAAAAAGACCTGAAAATCGTCATCGTGGATGCCGCGCCGCGCCTGCTGCAGATGCTGCCGGAACGTCTTTCAAATGCAGTCGCGCGTGAGCTGCGCACCATTGATGTCGAGATCCACACCAATGAGAAAGTCGTGGAAGTCTCGAAAGAAGGCGTCTCGATGGCGAGCGGGAAATTCATCCCCAGCGGCATCGTCGTATGGGCCGCCGGTATCAAGGCACCGGACTTCATGAAGGACATCGACGGACTGGAAACCAACCGAATCAATCAACTGGTCGTTCATCGCACGCTGCAAACTACACGGGATACGTCGATTTTCGCATTGGGCGACTGCGCCGCGTGTCCGCAAGGAGAGGACAAACCGGCTGTGCCGCCGCGCGCGCAATCCGCACACCAACAGGCATCGATGCTGGCCAAATCGCTGGCACGCATGCTGCAAGGCAAACCGCTGCTGGACTTTACCTACAAGGACCACGGCTCATTAGTCTCATTGGGCGATTACAGCACGGTGGGAAGTTTGATGGGCGCAATCGCCAGCGGCTCGGTTTTCATCGAAGGCCAGATCGCCAAATGGATGTACTGGTGGCTGCACAAGCACCATCAGATCGCGGTCAACGGCCTGTTTCATACGTGGCTGTCGACTTGGGCCGAGACGATCGACTGGGCACGCAATCCGCGCATCAAGTTGCATTAAGAACCTACCCCAGCAGGGATTGCCCGCCGCCTGCCTATCAGAAAGGCCGGATACCGCGTTGCTCGTCGTTGCAGGGGAACCACCCTGCGGCCTCCTCCCTCCTTGTCTCCAGCCCTTCTGGCAGGCATTCGACAGACACTCCCTACTGGAATAGGCTCTAAGAGACGTGTACGGGATAACTTCCCTGCAAACCAAGAGGCGTATGAGGGTA
>CAMLDH010000364.1 GCA_946478765.1 uncultured Oxalobacteraceae bacterium
AAAAATGAAGTCACTGTGGATGCGCGCAATTCTCATCGCCGGCTTGCTGTGCGGCGCCTCAATGCAGTCATCGATGGCGGCAACGTCGCCGGCCGATCCGAACAAGGTGCTGCGTTATATTTTCCCGGCCGCCGAGACCGGCTTCGATCCGGCCCTCACGCGGGATTTGTATTCGGCGCACGTGGTCCAGTCGGTATTCGAGACGCTCTATACCTATGACTATCTGGCTCGTCCCGCCAAGCTGATCCCGCTGACCGCAGCGGCACTGCCGGAAGTCACGGACGACGGCAGGACCTACACGATCCGCCTGAAAAAGGGCATCTACTTCATGGCCGATCCTGCCTTCAATGGCAAGCGGCGCGAACTGACGATGGCCGACTATGTGTATTCGTACAAGCGGCTGATGGATCCCAAACTCAGCTCGCCGCATACCTGGCTGTTCGATGGAAAAGTGGAAGGGCTCGATGAGCTGGTGCAGCAAGGCAAGAAGACCGGCCATTTCGATTACGACGGCAAGGTAAGCGGGTTTGAATTGCTGGATCGTTACACGCTGCGCATCCATTTGAAGCAAGCCGATTTCAACCTCGGCATGATCCTCGCGCATGAGCCGACCAGCGCGGTCGCGCGCGAAGTGATCGAAAAATATCGCGACGCGCAAGGGCAGGTGATGGCGAACCCGGTCGGCACCGGTCCCTATCAATTGACGCAATGGGTCCGCAGTTCGCGCATCGTGCTGGACGCCAATCCCGATTTTCGTGGCACGACCTGGGATTTTCAGGCCGGCAGCGATGCCGGGGACGCGGCGATCGTGGCCAGGCTGAAAGGCAAGAAGATGCCGCAAATCGGCCGCATCGACATCCGCGTGATCGTGGAAGATCAATCGCGCTGGCTGGCCTTCCAGAACGACGAGGTCGATCTGTTCCAGCTGGAAGGGCCGCTGGCGCCGCAAGCGCTGGACCAAGGCAAGCTCAGGCCGGCATTGGCAAGGAAGGGCGTGCAACTGTCGCGCATCGTTGACCCGGAAAGCAGCTATACCTACTGGAACATGACCGACCCGGTATGGGGCGGCCTTGCCAAGGACAAGATCGCGTTGCGCCGCGCAGCGGCGATGGCCTACAACGCGCAGGAAGAAATCAACATCGTCTGGCGCGATGAAGCGATCGCGCTGGAATACCCGATCCCGCCCGGCGTCGTCGGCCACGATCCGCATTACAAGAGCAGCATTCAATATGACGTTCCCGCGGCCAATGCATTGCTCGATAAATTCGGCTACAAGAAGGGCGCCGATGGCTGGCGCACTTTACCGGATGGCAAGCCGCTGAAGATCCGCTATTCGGCACGCGCGGAATCGAACGGTCAGCGCATGGCGGAAATCTGGAAAAAGGCGTACGACGCGATCGGCATTCGCATGGAAGGCGACCTGCGTCCGTTCCCCGATTTGCTGAAAGCGGAAAAGCAATGCCAGCTGCAGTCGCGCACCTCGCCATGGATTGCTGATTATCCGGACGGCGACAATTTCATGCAGTTGTATTACGGGCCGAATACCGGTCAGAACAATAACGGCTGCGCCAGGATTCCCGAATACGACAAGCTCTATGCAGAATCGCAGAAATTGCCGGCCGGACCGGAGCGCGACCTGCTGTATCACAAGATGGCGCGCATCATGGAAGTGTATTCGGCACAGCGCCTGGAATATGCGCGTTATCGCGACATGCTGGCGCAGCCGCGCGTGATCGGCTTCAAGAAGCATCCGATCCTGCACTGCGAATGGATGTATTTCGATATCGAACCGCGCAAATAATCCGTATTCTGACAACCAACACCCGTTGATATTTTCGATAAGGACATGCATGAAGTCATCATCATTTTTCTGGCCGCTCAGCGCAGCGTTACTCACGCTGAGTTTGACCCACGCCATGGCCAAGGAAGTGGAGCGCCCCTTGATTCCGCTCTTGAGCGCGGAAGAAATAGCGCCGTTCTGCGCGCGCGGTCTGGCCGGGGTGCGCACGCAGGCGGCCGGCATGGAAAAGCTGCCGAAGGCGCGCCCGGGCGATGCCAAAAAAGTATTCGCGGATTGGAATCGCTTGCAGATTGCGCTGGAGGATGTGCAGGGGCCGGTCGAGATTCTCAACAATGTATCGCCCGATTCGAAGGTGCGCGGCAATGCCGAAGCCTGCCTGGTCGAGATCAGCAAATTCGCGACCGATCTTTTCCAGAGTAAAAAGCTGTATGCGCAATTCAAGGCGGTGAAGCCGGGCGATGCGGTGGAAAGGAAGCTGCGCCAGGACGTGATGGAGGGGTTCGAAGATACCGGCGTGTCGCTTGCGCCGGACAAGCGCGAACGCATGAAAGCGATTCTGGAAAAAATGGAATTGCTGAGCCAGGCGTTCGCGCGCAATATCCGCGACAACAACCAGAAGCTGACCTTCACGCCGGATGAGGTGAAGGGCTTGCCGGACGCGTATCTGGCACGCGCCAAGCGCGACGACCAGGGCAATTATCTGCTCGGGTTTGAATATCCGGAATTTAACCCGTTCATGGAATACGCGGACAACAGCGATGCGCGCCGCCGCTATCAGATCGCGTTTGCCAACCGTGGCGCGCCGAAGAATCTGCCGCTGCTGAAACAGGCGATGGACTTGCGCCTGGAAATGGCGCACCTGTTCGGCCTGCCGAGCTACGCGCATTACGCGATCCGCCGTCGCATGGCATTGCAGCCGGAAGCGGTCGACAAGTTCCTGGGCGAAGTGCAGGGCGCCGTCGCCAGCCTGGAAAAAAAGGAACTGGAAGAATTGCGCGAATACAAGGCGCAGACGCAGAAGCAGCCGCTGGCCGATACCAAAATCGAACGCTGGGACGTCAGCTACTGGCAGCAAAAGCTGAAGCAGGCGCGCTACAGCATCGATCAGAATGCATTGCGCAAATACTTCCCGACCGATGCCGCCGTGCCGTGGGCGCTGCAGGTGTCGAGCACGTTATACGGCATCGAATTCAAGCAGGCGGACGTGCCGGTGTGGCATGACGAAGTGAAGTATTACGATGTATTCGATGCCAGGAGCCATGCGCGCATCGGCGGCATCTACCTCGACCTTTTCCCGCGCGACGGCAAGTACGGCCATGCGGCGGCATTCCCGATTCGCGGCGTCAGCACGCTGGCCCAGCGCACGCCGATCTCGGTGCTGGTCGCCAATTTCGACCGCACCGGCTTGAACAGCGATGAACTGGAAACCCTGGTGCACGAATTCGGCCACGTGTTGCATGGCGTGTTGTCGTCGACCCGCTATGTTGCACAGTCCGGCACCAGCGTCGAGCGCGATTTTGTCGAGGCGCCTTCGCAGATGTATGAAGAATGGGCGCGCCGCAAGGAATCGCTGACCTTGCTTTCCACATTTTGCAACACGCCTTGCCCGACGCTGGATGACGCGATGTTGAAACGCATGACCGCGGCGCACAACTACGGGCGCGGCATTCGCTATGCGCGGCAGCTTCTGTATGCGAGCTATGACATGAACCTGCATCGGGACTCGGCCGGCGATCCGTTGGCGATCTGGGAAAAAATGGAAGGCGCAACGCCGCTCGGCCACGTGGCCGGCACGGAATTTCCCGGCCAGTTCGGACACCTGATGGGCGGCTATGCGGCCGGGTATTACGGCTACATGTGGTCCGAAGTGCTGGCGCTGGACATGCTGTCGCGCTATCAGGGAAAGTTGATGAATCCGGCGACCGGGCAACTGTACCGCAAGACAATCCTGGCGCGCGGCAGCGAATTGCGCGGCAATGATCTGGTGCGCGGCTTCCTGGGACGCAAGCCCAGCAGCAAAGCGTTTTTCGATGAAATTTCCGGGCAGCGCCTGCAGT
>CAMLDH010000365.1 GCA_946478765.1 uncultured Oxalobacteraceae bacterium
CAGCAAGCCGTTCTGTCCGGCGAATTGCAGAGGCGTTGGCGACGCATCGAAGCGCCGCATTGCCGTGTATTCGGGCAAGGAAGCGCAGGCCGTCAGCGCCAGAAGAACCATCGCCGCCAGCCATCGCCATTCTCTTACTGTCTCCATCCAGTTTTGCAAACACAGACCCCATGGCTTTTTTTCTTGCGATGATGATACCGGCAATCGATGCGGCCTCTCCTGTTTGCAGGTCCCGATCTCACGCCGCACCCTCAAGAATTGGTTGCCCTTCAGTACGGCGGAATTTTTATACCGACATATGTTGCACAATCGTTCCCGACCATGGCAACGTCAATATTTCAATACAGGTAAAAATGACGCTGCCGTAAAACCCGCGCACCGTTGCCGCCCCCATTAAGCCATGCGATCTCATTGGCATGAAGCTTGCGAAGCTTCTGCTGTCAAATTTTCCTTTACCAGGAGTCAAACATGCCACGCAAGTCTGCCAGCAAGACGTCTTCCTCGGATGCAATCGATATTCTCACTGAAGACCACAAGCATGTAATGAAAATGTTTGCCGATTTCGAGAAGCTGAAACAGGATGAAGACAACGATGAGGATGCCAAACAGACCCTGATTGAACGAGCCTGCACCGAACTGACGATCCACTCGCAGGTGGAAGAGGAATTCTTTTATCCGGCACTACGGGATGCGCTCGACGATACCGATCTGGTGGACCAGGCCGAAGTCGAGCACGGCATCGCCAACCAGTTGATTACGGAACTCGAATCGATGCAGCCCGGCGACGAATTCTATGAAGCCAAATTTACCGTCCTCGGCGAATATGTACGGCACCACATCGAGGAAGAACAGGAAAAAATTTTTCCGAAGGCAAAAAAAGCCAAACTGGCGCTGGAATCCCTGGGGGAAGATATCCGTCAGCGCAAGGAAGAATTGCGCACCGAGTTTGGCATGCCGGAAGAGGACGACGATACCGTCGACGGCGATACCCAGGTCAAGCGCAAGCGGCCAAGCCGCGGCGCCGGCGCGTGATCCCTGAGCCGAGAAGGATGCCATCATGCCCCGTCTTCTGTGGAAAGGCGCCATCCATCTTGGCTTGGTGCATGCGCCGGTTGCACTCTATCCGGCAACCAGACGCGACGACATCGCGTTCGAGTTGCTCGACCGCCGCACGCTGGCCCCGGTCGGCTACAAGCGGGTCAACAAGGAGACCGGTGAAGAAATCGACAAGGACGAGATCGTCAAAGGGTATGAGTATGAGAATGAACGCTACGTCCTGTTGTCCGATGAGGAAATCCGCACTGCAAACGCGCAGCATGGCCACACGGTAGACATTCTGGGATTTGTGGAGACGCAGGACATTCCATTTTTCCTGTTTGAGACGCCGTATTATCTGGAACCCGCGGCTGGCGGCGAAAAGGTTTATGCGCTGCTGCGGGAAGCGCTGTCGCGCAGCGGCAAGATCGGCCTGGCGCAAGTCGTCGTGCAGACCAGGCGGCACCTGGCTGCGCTGGTAGCCCACGGCCCCGTACTGATATTGAATACCTTGCGCTGGGCAAACGAAGTACGTCCGTTCGACGAGTTGCAGTTGCCGGACCGGGACGCCGCGGTTGCCGGCATCAGCGACCGGGAATTGGCGATGGCCGGGCAACTGATCGACAGCATGACGGAGAAATGGAATCCGGCGCGCTACCGCGATACCTTCCGCGACGACCTCATGGCGCTGGTGCAGCGCAAGATCCAGTCTGGCAAGACCGAAGCGGTCGTTGCAGCGCCGCCGCCCCTGCTTGAAGAATCCGCGAGCAACACGATGGACTTGACCGAAGTATTGCAACGCAGCCTTCCTGCCGGCGTGAAAAGAAAGCCGCAGCGCCGGGCGCGGGCAATTCAGTCGCCGTCACGCAACGAGCGACGTCCGCGCTAGTGGTCCGCCATTCAGATCATTTGGCAAGGGAATACGCATAAAAGCAGTACTTGGAGAAGCGCAACCCCGTAGGATGGGTCACTGCGCTCTACCCATCCTACGATCCTTTTCAACCTGAAAATTGAAGCGTGCCGGATTACTCGTGCAGTCAGTCAGCTTGCATTGTATTTGATGACACTGAA
This sequence comes from uncultured Oxalobacteraceae bacterium, assembly GCA_946478765.1. The sequence goes on from CAMLDH010000365.1 coordinate 2,107, forward strand.
CTGACCATCCGGTTCCAGATACACTTCCTTCACTTGCTGCAGGGATGTCACGCCTTGCTGTCGCAGCTTCGCCCATAATTCTTCGTCGGTAATGAATTCCCTGCGCATATTGCGCTTGAGCATGCGCCCATTTTTTACCATGCATAACGAAGAAGGTTCGGCAATCCGCCGCACAAAAGGAAACCGAAAACTGAGCCAGTCCAACACCATATTCCAGAAGACCAGGGTCGATACCAGCACCATGCCATCGGTGATGGTTTTGTATTCGCCCGCCATCGCATTTTGCGAGGCATCGGCGACGATGACCAGAACCAGAACGTCGGCAAGACCGACCGCACCGATATCGCGGCGTACAACGAAGCGAAAAAGCAGGAACAGGAACCAGTAGGTTGCCGTGCCGCGAATCAGGATCTCCGCGAGTGGCAGGCTGAGGCCGAACAATGCGGACCAATTCACGTTCATGATGTTGTCTGTGCCGCGTCAACCTCGCAAAACGATCACGGAAAGCCCAGGCGAAAAAAAGCGCCGGCTCGTCTGCCGACGCCTTTTGCGATTGGCATTACTGCCAATACGGGCGCATGTTGTAATAGGTATAGACCTCGGATGCCCAGGTCGGGTCCGCCATGGAGGGCCAATGATCCTTGTCGAAGCCCGGCGCATTTTTCAGGCGGTCCTGGTCGATGTCCAGTACAAAGCATTCACGATCGGCATCGAGCGTCAATGCGCCCCACGGAATCGCGAACAGTTTATCGCCGATGCCCATGATGCCGCCGAATGACAATACCGCGTAGGCCACACGGCCGCTGGGCACGTCGATCATGATGTCCTCGATCTTGCCCAGATTGTCGCCTTGCGCGTTGACGACTTTATCCCCTTGCAGGGTATCGGCTGCCATCACTTCCGGGCCCGGGCCGCCGGAGTATTCGGGTTGCTGTTCAATGATGCGGGCACCGCCGTTGGTGCCGGGAGTAGCGCCGCCTGGTGTCGAAGATGGGTTCATACGTAATCCTTTCGAACGAATCAATAGGGTTGGCCGTCACGAAGGCACAATGGCGAATTGAAACGCGCATTGAAACGTTTATTCACCGCACCTCCTCATGTGATCGGTTTCATTACAGTAGCAAGCGCCGTGCCATTGGCGCAATGCCACGTCATCCTCTTTATACGGCCCCCGCCGCGCAAGCGCGGATACTATGTGCTGTATCCGACGTTGCCGCATCTGTAAAAATCACAGCGCGTTTTGTAATTTCTACAGTGCACTCTTCTTCGGCTGCTCCCACTTGATCGCTTCCGCCGCCTTTTTACCGGCAATGAACGCATGGTCCGAGTTGTAGTATTCCCATTCGCTATAACGGCCCGCCAATGTAATGCCGTACTCCGCCAGCCACGCCTTGACGATGGCGACGTTGCGCGCGCGCGCATGGTCATACAGCACATAGGCATAGGGCATATCCACCTGGTTGGCGGTCAGCAGCCGGTCATCCGGCTGCAGAAAGCCGACCGCGATCAGGTCGGCCATGCAGCGGTCAATCAGGCGCTGTCCGCCATACGGCAGCGGCTTGCTTGGCGAATACGATATTTCGCATGTCAGGCCGAATCCGCCGGGGGCATTGCATTCGGGGCTGGCATTGCCCTGGACAAAAATGCGGTGGAAGATCGCCTCTTCCGGATAATAGATCCAGTGCTTGTCCGTGATGTTTTCCCTTGCGATGCCGAGATTGACGCACCGCACGGAGACATGGCGCA